>JAZUEG010000307.1:0-4521 GCA_045640025.1 Bacteroidales bacterium | reverse complement strand
CTACAATGGTGCGGATACCCTTGGCGGTGTTGCGTTTCATGCGCTCGTGTACCTGCATGAAGAGAGTGGTGGCGGGGCTGAATGGTGTCTGTCCGCGCTCCAGGTTCTTGAGGTTGTCCTGAAAATCGAAGTAATAATTGTTGTGGAGGAATTCTTTTTGGGCAGCTGATGCCGAGAGGAATACCAGCGCGGCACCCGGAGGCACGTTGAGTCCCTTCTGAGTGCTTGTAATGGCGATGTCGATTCCCAGCTCATCCATATTGAGCTCGTCGGCCAGGAATGAGCTGATAACATCCACCACGAGGCTCACGTTGTATTTCCTGCAGATGGCAGAGATTTTGGCGAGGTTGAATTTCTGTCCCGAAGATGTCTCGTGGTGCTGGCAGAGGAATACCTTTGGTTTGCCATTAGCTACCATAACCTCCAGCTCACCGTAATTGATATCCCTGGCAAAGGGCACGTGCATTACATCGTGCTCCAGACCGTGATACTCGCAGAGCTGTGCCCATCGGTGGCCGAAAGATCCGCCGTCGATTACGAAAGCCTTGCCCTGGGCCGCCACGTAGTTTTCCACCACGGCATCCATGGCGCCTGTGCCCGATGCGGTGTAGAACATTACACGGCCGCCTCGGCAGCCTATCATATCGAGAAGCATTTTCTCATTTTCCTTCATCACGCCCGAAAACCACTCGGTGCGCATGTAAGGAATCTGCTGTGCGGCTATCTGGAGAATATCGTCCTCGATATTGCCGGGGAATGCGTATGTGTACATTTTTTAAGATAGAGTATTAATACTTCCAAAAGTTTTTATATCGGTATAGTTTTTCTTCAGCTCCTTGATGTCGACAGTGCCGTATGGGGTATCGAAATCGCAGTATTCATAGAAATGCGCCCTGCGCTGCTCCATCGGGGGGAGCTCCATATAATCGGCCCCGTACATCACCGAGAGGAAATTCTCGTAGTCCTGGGGAGCCACGCAGCTAATGCCCTCGAAATTCAGCTGCCTTCCCTCGCCGAAAAATTCCTTGTTGAATGACCGGAATCCGTCGTCATGGGTCATCACGGTATCGCAGTTGGGCTTGCCGAAGTATTCCTTCAGGATCTTCTGCGACCAGGCGTGAACCTTCTTTCTATCGAATGCCCACTGGAGGAATCTTGGCCACCACGACCTCGGGCCACGTCCGCGCTTGTATGGATCGCGGTACATGAAATACAGCATCTGACGCGAGAACATGAATTTCTTGTAGTGCCACCAGCGCTTCAGCTTGTTGTTGGGTACATCGTCGAGAGCGAAGATATCCATGTAAATTCCACCTGCGTATCCGAGATAGAAACTCTCTACAACAGTAGTGCTGGCATCCTCCAGCTTGGCGAAATATTTTGGATAATGTCCGCAGTTCTCATGGGTTACGATATGGAACGGCTTTGGGAGCCACTCATCGGCATGCTCCATCAGGAGATCGTAGTCCTTTCGCATGAGACCGATATCCATATCATCGTCCCAGGGGATAAAGCCCTTGTGACGTACAGCACCGAGCAACGTGCCGGCTATTACATAATACTTAATATTATGTTCCCTACAAACCCTGTCTATAGTCTCCAGAAGACAGACACTGCGCTCCTGAAACTGGCGCAGATCGTATCTGTATTCGGTTCGTTTGTTAAATTCTGCCACAACTGAAAATTTAAAATTTTGCGCAAAATTATATATAATTTTTGAATATATCGTTATCATTAGTGGTATTTATTATGCAAATAAAAAAAATTGTGAAAGGGAAAAAGTATTTACATAATAAAAAAAGCGTACTCCGGAGAAATTCTTCTCCGAAGTACGCTTTTAATATTATATAATGTGTATCTGTGCCGTAGAGACTGACCGCGGTCCGTCTCTACCGATAAACGACGTTACCGTTTGTTTCCGTTGTTACAGAACCCTTACAGCACCCTTGTCGGCTGATGCTGCGTGTGAGGCGTAGAGCTGGAGGGCCTTGCTGACCTTGCGGTCGCGTTTTGGCTTGTAGCCGTTAGGATCGGCATCCATGGCGGCGCGGCGGCGGTTGAGCTCCTCGTCGCTAATCTTCAGGTTCACGCTGCGGGCAAGGATATCGAACTCTATGATGTCGCCATTCTGGATGAGGGCAAACTCACCGTGGGAGGCTGCCTCGGGGCTTACGTGACCTACCGAGAGGCCAGATGTGCCGCCAGAGAAACGACCGTCGGTGATGAGCGCGCACTTGTCGCCGAGGTGCTTTGACTTAAGGTAAGATGTTGGATAAAGCATCTCCTGCATGCCAGGACCGCCCTTAGGACCCTCGTACTTGATAACAACCACGTCACCGGCCACTACCTTGTCGCCGAGGATGGCGGCAACGGCCTGATCCTGTGAGTCGTAAACCTTGGCTGGACCAGCGAACTTGAATATCTTCTCGTTTACGCCGGCAGTCTTTACAACGCAACCGTCCTTGGCGATGTTTCCGAAGAGAACGGCAAGACCGCCGTCCTTTGTGTAGGCGTGCTCGATGTCGCGGATACAACCCTTCTCACGGTCGGTGTCGAGCGACTCCCAGCAAGTGTTCTGAGAGGCAACCTTCAAGAGGCCAACCTTGCCAGATGCGGCAGAAGAGTAGATTCTCTTGGCCTCGTCAGAAACATTGGCCTTTGTGATAGAATACTCGTCGATAGCCTCGCCGAGTGTGCGTCCGTCGGTGCGCTTGCAATTGAGGTCGAGGAGATTCTTCTTGGCCAATTCGCCGAGGATATTGAGGATACCGCCAGCGCGGTTAACCTCCTCGATGTGGTAGTCGTGAGTGTTGGGGGCCACCTTGCAGATGCAGCTTACACGGCGAGAAAGCTCGTCGATATCCTTCATCACGAAATCTACGCCAGCCTCCTGAGCAACTGCCAAGAGGTGGAGAACTGTATTGGAAGAACCACCCATAGCGATATCGAGGGCCATGGCGTTCATGAATGCAGGACGTGTGGCGATATTCAATGGGAGCATCGAGTCGTCGCCATCGCGGTAATACTTGTAAGCAAGCTCCACAATGCGCTTGCCGGCATCCTGGAAGAGTTTCTTCCTGTTAACGTGGGTAGCCACGATGGTGCCGTTGCCGGGGAGAGAGAAACCGAGAGCCTCGGTAAGGCAGTTCATAGAGTTGGCGGTGAACATACCCGAGCAGCAACCGCAGGTTGGGCAGGCAATCTTCTCAACCTTGTTGAGCTCCTCCTCAGATACGGTATCGTCGCCACCCATGATCATAGCGTCGATGAGGTCGATCTTGCCCTCCTTGTATCGGCCGGCCTCCATGGCGCCACCCGATACAAAGATTGTAGGGATATTCAAACGCATGGTAGCCATCAGCATACCAGGGGTAATCTTGTCGCAGTTGGATATGCAGACCAAAGCATCAGCCTTGTGGGCCTGGCACATGTACTCTACGCTGTCGGCGATAATCTCGCGGCTTGGCAATGAGTAGAGCATACCGTCGTGACCCATCGCGATACCGTCGTCGATGGCGATGGTATTGAACTCGGCGGCAAAACAGCCGAGGCTCTCTACAGTCTCCTTAACAATCTTGGCACACTCATCGAGGTGAACGTGGCCGGGAACCATCTGAGTGAAGGAGTTGGCGATAGCGATGATAGGCTTGCCGAAGTGCTCCTCCTTCATTCCGTTGGCGCGCCAGAGACCGCGGGCAGCGGCCATCAAACGGCCTGATGTACAAACTTTACTTTTAAGATCCATTTTTTATATTTTTGATTTTTAATTCTTGATTTTTGATTCGCAATTATCCTATTGCTCGGGGACAGCGGCGAAGAATACGAGGTCCTCGGTGCCGTCGTTCATCAGGGTGTGGCTGCTGCCCTTGGGGCAATAGTGTGCCATGTTGGCAGAAACCCTCTCCTCTACCCCATCGAGTATGAATTTGCCGCTGCCGCTGATGAAGTACATCATCTCGCTGCTGGTCTCGTGCTTATGGAGACCGATGGATGCGCCGGGCGCAAGGCTGGCCTTGAAGAAACGGCATTTGCCATCAAAAAACATGCAGGCGTTCATTTCCTTTTCGCCGCCCTTAAAGTTGGGGAGTACCTGAAACTCCTCCTTGTTGTAATCCTTTATCATGATTGTTTGTTGATTAGTTGCTAATAAATCTTTGAAACCGGCATCAGCGCCTGTACACCGTTGTATGATTTAATACGGCTTACAAACTTACGCTGCTGATAAGCCTCGCTGCCGTAGAAAGTCTGCGCAGAAACCTCCAGAAGGCTGTTGAGCAGTTCGGAGAGTCCGTCGGTTACATCGGGGTACTGTATCAGCTGATAGCTCTTGATATCGGCAAGATCCGCCGCGCTCTCTATGGCATCTGACAGACTGCCTATCTCGTCCACAAGGCCAATCCTGAGAGCCGACTTTCCGGTCCAGACGCGTCCCTGGGCTATGGAATCCACAGCGTCGAAAGTCATTCCTCGGCCATCAGCTACATGGCTCACAAAGTCAGAATACACCTGCTCCACCTTCTG
>JAZUEG010000306.1:0-6586 GCA_045640025.1 Bacteroidales bacterium | reverse complement strand
ATTGAAGTGTTGAAATGTTGAAGTGATTGAAATCCCCCTCAGCCCGCATCATTCCCTGCGAATCTTGCGGGCTGAAGTGTTTTTATACCATCCAGCCCCAACGGGGCGTCATCTCTCAGCACAGGTTTTCAAACCTGTGCGAAATATACCAATCATATTTTTTGCGATTCCCAAATTTTCTCCCTATATTTGCTCTCAGAAACATAAATGATTCTGTTATGGCTACACTTACATTAGAGATACCTGATACCAATGTCGTTAATCTGAATTTGCTGAAACAGCAGCTTCAGAAGATAGTTGATGCAATGATATCTATACCAAGTTGTATTTCGAGGGAAAAGCAGCATCAGGAAGATATTCATTTCTTTGATAGTCTTCATGAAGATTGGGGAGGCGATCGTGATCCCAATGAGATAGCTGAGGAATTACGCAAAAGCCGTTTGAGTGATTGGAGTGTTGAACCTTGGTAATTGGTAATGATATGGATAAGTATTTGTTGGATACCAATGCCTGCATATCGCTTTTGAAGAATAGGTTTGGCATTCGTGAACGTATTATAAAGGTCGGAGTAGATAACTGCTATGTGTCTGAAATCACTCTTGCTGAGTTGTATTATGGAGCTGCCAAGAGTGGTCGACAAAAGCATTATGAAGATGTTAATTTTATAGCTACTCACTTTTCAGTATTGCCAATACGTCCTCTGATGGAACTTTTTGGCAAGGTTCGTTATGCTCTTGAATTAAAAGGTACAAGAATAGATGATTTTGATTTGTTGATAGGATGTACCGCTCTCTATAATGATTATATAGTTGTTACTCATAATATAAAGCATTTAGGTAGGATTCCTAATATCAAGTATGAGGATTGGCAGGAAGAATAGTTAGAATCTTCTATATGAGTCTTGCCTGCCTAAATATAATCATTTGGAAGGTTGGATTTTTAATTTGATAAATATGGGAAACTACACTTCAAGACCGCGAAACCGTTATCGACACCCTGGAACTCACCGATGATGAGATAAAACTTTTCGACGAGGCCATCGAACAATCGAAATAATAATATTCTTGTAGAGACGCGGCCCCACCACGTCTCCCAATATCCCCAAAATCTCAGCCCGCATCATTCCTTGCGAATCTTGCGGGCTGAAGTGTTTTTTATAACTTTCATGTGAGAAAAATTTATAAAAGTGTGTATGTCAAACGCATTTTTTTCTTATATTTGCGGAAAAATTAGCAAATAATGAAACTTTTCGATGATATATTGAAAATTAAAGCCGTTGTCTTGTATATTCTCAAGAATATGCCAGATGGGGTAGATTATATACATTTGTTCAAGACCATGTATTTCGCGCAGCAGGAGCATCTTGTAGTCTATGGATTGCCATTGATGTTGGATTCTTTTGTGGCAAGAAAACATGGTCCTGTGCCATCATTTACCTATAAGGCTTTGCGAGCCAAGGAGGGAAAAATCGATGAGATTTCAGAAGAACTTAAGAGTTTTATATCGGATATTGATATTAAGGTGGTTGACGACCATCAGATTGTTTCCATCCATAACGGTTCTGATTGTGATATGGATGAACTTTCGGTATCTAATATTGAGATACTTGATAAATGGATTGCCAAGTGCAAGGATGTTGAGACTTTCGCTTTGTCGGATCTTTCACATGATTCGGCTTGGAAACGTGCTGCGCAACGCTCGCGTAAGACCGGAGAAGACACCAAGATTCCGCTTTACGACATTGCTGAGGCAGGTAATGCAACAAAGGGAATGTTGGATGTGATAAGGGAGAGAGTTTCAAATTATTATGCACTTCAGTTCTAATGGCAAAGACTATTTCTCTGGAAGAATTGCAGGCAGACTATCATCATGTAACTCTTGATAAGATAGTACCTGGCGCTTTGATAAGAACTATAATATCAACCGAAGAGGGGCTTGTTTTCAAGGATTCTCGGACAGAGAAACCCAAACGTCTGATAATTATTGGTGTGGATAGACAGCGGCAGATTTGTTACGGCTCTGTGTTGGTTAACACAAAGCCCAATCCCAATGTGCAGTTTTCTTCCCAGTTTTTGAATACTCAGTATATTGTAAGGAAAGAAAATTATATAGATTTCCTTGATTATGATAGTTTTGCAGATTGTGCTCAGGTTTTTTCCATTCCAATGAGCAAGATTCTTTCAGGAGAGTATTTTGGCACTCTCAATGAGATTGATTTTGTTTCTGTAATGGATATGCTCCGCAACAATAAGACTATGACAATTAAGGAAAAGAAGAGATTTGGTATTATTGCAGATGAATAGTTACTATCTCAAAGCCTTGGATATCGACAGCGAAGACGATGTGAAGAATGATTTGGAAGGTTGGATTTTTAATTTGATAAATATGGGAAACTACACTTCAAGACCTAAACTTGCTGACAAGGAGCCTTTCGAGAGGCTGTTTTCCCTTGCCGAGGTTGCCAATATGTCTGACGCTGAGTATCGCAAGTACTCACGCAGCCTTAAGCAATATTGGGGTACCTGTGCCACCGAGGATACCGATAATTGGCGCTATGAGCGCGGTGTGAAGCAAGGTGAACTGAAGGAAAAAATTTCCAATTCCCTCAAGATGTTTCTCAAAGGCTTCGACCGCGAAACCGTTATCGACACCCTGGAACTCACCGATGACGAAATAAAACTTTTCGACGAGGCTATCGAGCAGTCGAAATAACTAAATATTTTTCTTGTAGAGACGTGGCTTTGCCACGTCTCCACAAATACCCCCTCAGCCCCAACGGGGCGGCATTCTCTCAGCGCAGGTTTTCGAAACCTGCGTCCTGTATGTGCAAAAACAACACACACAAAAAAAACAACGGCACCCAATCCCATTGCGTGCCGTTGTTTTTGTATCTAATAATTCAATTCTCGAAAAAGAAACTACTTCTTCTCCTCCTGTGATGCCTGTGCGATGCCGCTGGCGAGGTTCAGAACGCCGAGCATGTCGGTGAGGTTGGTCTTCTGCTCGTTGTTGAGCTTGGATGCCTGGTCGCCGCCGAGCATGTTCTTGATGGTGCTGGCCTTCGAGAGAAGATCTCCGAGGAGACCGCCCTGGCTCTGCTGCTGTGTCTGCTGATTGTTATTAGCTGCACCTGCCGCCATGCCTGCCAATCCGCCGAGAATGCTTCCGAGACCGCCGCCCTGGCTCTGCTGCTGATTATTATTGTTATTAGCTGCACCTGCCGCCATGCCTGCCAATCCGCCCAGAATGCTGCCGAGGCCGCCGCCCTGGCTCTGATTGTTGCCGCCGCCAGCCATACCGGCCAGTCCGCCGAGAATGCTGCCGAGACCGCCGCCCTGCTGTCCGCCGCCAAGCATTGATATTAATGATCCGATATTGAATCCTGAATTCTGTACCGATGTCGATGGGTTCTTGATTACCAGCTCTGCAAGCGAGAGCACCTGCTTGATTATTGATTGAAAATCCATATTCTTTTTGTGTTTGGTTATTATTGATTAGTAATTATTATTCGTCTTATAAATTTTCCGAAACTTAATTACTTTTTTTGTTCTTTCAAAATTTTTTTGATGTTTTTTTTCAAAAAAATCTCAAATGTTTTTCATGGCCAGAAATGCGCATACCGAAACTCCGGCGGTCTCGGTGCGCAGCCTCGTGTTGCCAAGCGATGTGGGTCTGAAGTCCCTGGACAGTGCCAGAGCTATCTCCTGGTCGCTGAAATCGCCCTCGGGGCCTATCAGGGTTATCACGCTCTGCCCGCGCTCCACGTTGTGGCCCAGGAAAACCTTTTCCTGGGGCTCGCAGTGCGCTATCAGCTTGCGGTCGGCCTGGGCGCTCTCCACGAATGTCCTGAACGGCGTAAGCTCGTGGATAGCGGGCACTATCAGGTTTCCGCTTTGTTTGGCAGCTGATATCGCTATTTTCTCTATCCTGTCCAGTTTCAGGACCTTGCGCTCGCTGTGGTCGCATAGGAGAGGGGTTATCTCGTCGATTCCGAACTCCACCGCCTTCTCCACAAACCACTCGAACCTGTCGATGTTTTTCGTTGGGGCTATGGCCACGTGGCATCGGTACGGGCGCATGTACGCGCTGTCTATTATCCCGGTGATTGTGGCGGCGCATTCCGATTTTCCGCAGAGTGTAAGCTCGGCGTTGTACATCTTGCCGGCGCCGTCTATCAGCGTTATGCAGTCGCCGGGGCGCAGGCGGAGCACCCTGCTGCAGTGTGCGCTCTCGTCTTCGCTCAGGTACACCTGCTGGCCCGGCTGTGATTCCCGGGCCTCGGGTGCGTAGAATATGTGTGAGTTTTCTTTTACCATTTCGTTATTCGTCTATATAGTCGGCCTCTTCGTCTACGTAGTCGGCCTCCTCGTCGTCGTTGTTTTGTGTTTCAGCTGATACGTTGTTTTGTGTTTCAGCTGATACGTTGCTGTCGTCTTCGGGCGATACGTCGTTCTCCAGTACAAAGTCGCTGTCGTCGTCGCTGTCAGCTGATGGCGTTGTATCGTTTTGGCCATCAGCTGGTATGCCATTAGCTGGCTCTATGCTGCCGCCGCCGTCCTCTATCTCCTGGTTTATCTGAGAGCGCTCCTCGTTGGATTGCTCTGTAGGCACGTAGTCTTCGTTGAATGAGCGGATGAACTTGTTCTTGTTTTCGGCAGCGCCTATCACGTACTGGTATTCCAGCTTGTCGATTTTCTTGATGCGCTCCTTGTCTTTCACGTTTATGATCTTGTTGTTGAAGTCCTCGTTGGCGGCCAGGCAGTACATGAATCCGGCGTTGTAGTTGAAATAGAACCACTTGCCCTGGCCCGGCGACAGGTAGATGGATATCTGGTCGCCCTTGCGCTTGTGGTGGAGGATTTCAACGTAGCCGTTCATGTATTTGTTTACCGGGGTTCCGTTTATGAATGTTACTCCTATCTGGCCCTGCGACTTGTATGAGTTGCTGGTGGTGTCCCAGTACATCTTGAGGTCGCCGAGCACTATGGATGTGGACAGGCTCTGCGGGATTTTGCCTATTTCGCCCGACAGCGAGTAGTCGCGGAGCATTCGTTTTACGGTATCGTTGCCCACCACAAACTCCATGCGCTTGCGGATCTTGGCTTCGTTTAGGCGCATCGGGCTCAGGTTTACGCAGTCGTTGATGTCGTTGGCCATTATCTTGAGCGCATCCTGGTGGATGTGGAAGTTGAGTGTCAGGAGCATTCCCATGGAGTATGCCCCGGTCTGGCGGTTGAACAGCATCTCGCCGGTGGTGGTCATCTGCACAGGTGCCAGGTTTACGTTGGTCTGTATGTTGCCCTCGCCGTACATATCGCAGAGGCCCTTGTAGAGTACCACGTAATTGTCGGCGTGGGTGGAGTCGTGGAGCCTGCGTCGTGGCGCCACTCTGAACTCACGTTTCTGGTCGTTGTAGGTGAGACCCTTGGCAGCGGCGAGTACGGCGCTGTCCTTGATGCTCCACTTGCGGCCCATGAAGAGCTGATATATTCTGGCGGAGTCCTCGTTGAAGAAGAATCCTGTGTAGAGTCGGCGCTTGTGCTGGTCGATTACCTTCTCGGATACAGGGAACACCACATCGTCGGGGTTGATGTTGCCCTCAAACTTGAACGGCTGTATTGTGCTGTCGCAGGTTTGCTGTATGAAGGAGAATCCGTTGAACTTGATACCCGGTGTGGCGCCGTTGTACGAGTATTTGCCCTCAAACATGAACTGCGGGTTCAGCATGAATTTCTCGTCGGCTTTTACCGATCCTATGCCGAACGATACGAGTTTCTTGGGAGCGGCGGCTGCTGTGTCGAGTTTCATGCGGCGGATTTCCATGCTGTCGAGGTTCAGGTATGTGATGCCCTGGTTGCTGCCGTGGTACTCATACTGTCCGCCGATGGCCTTGAAGTAGTATTTGTCCCTTATCTTTACTGTTGTGTTTATTATGCGGTGGATCGATGTGTCGCGGTTGGCCGTGATTACAGCGTTCTTGAATCTGTCGATGTCGCCGCCGGGATTTATGTTGATGATTCCCGATGGGTCTATCTTGCTGTCCACTACCGGGATTTCGCCCGGCTCGTGTACGTGGATTATGTTTTCGTCGTTGCTGAATGCGGTGTAGTATGCCTCGTATCTCAGCGAGTCCTTGTTGCTGATCATGGTGGCGCCGGCCCAGAGCGGTTTTACTCCGTTGAGTTCCTTCTTCACCTTCTCGTAGTCGGTCTGGGTGCGTACTACGATATCGCCATTAGCTGATAAAGAGTTTCCGAACTGATATGAGTTTTTGGCCAGGTCCCACTCAAAGAAGTTGACTCTCTGCTTGTATTTGTGCTGCGGGAAATGCACGCGGGCGCTGTCGCTCGATAGCCTGAACTCCGCCTTCTTGGTGTTGAAATCCATGGCGGTGTTGTAGCGGTCGGTGTAGAAGAATCCTGTGCTGTCGCCGGGGTGTTTGGGGTCAAAGTTGCAGAATATCGCCTTGGTAGCCTGATATGTGCTGTTGCGCAGCTTGAAGTCGCTGGAGAATGTTCCGGTGCCGAAATAGAGCAGCTCGCCGTCGGCCTTCATGCCGTTGGGCGAGAAGTCTACTTGTCCGTTG
>JAZUEG010000305.1:0-7291 GCA_045640025.1 Bacteroidales bacterium | reverse complement strand
CGGTCTTGCTATCTTTGTAACTTACTATATTACAATAATTTCAATGAACATTTAAAGTTTTTTAGTGGACACTAGTGAATTGAGGAGATAAAGTAATATGGATACAACAAAAGAAAAATTATACGATATATGGTCTAGGCGTAATCCAAAATTCGAAATCACTTATGATGGATTAATCAAAGACTATACAGATTATGGCGTTGGATCATCGGCCGACCGAGAGGCCAAGGGTAAAATACTCGGAGGTGGATATGAAATATATATTTATGCTTTTTTTATCGGATTATACTCTAAAAGAAAAAGAGAATTGGTTGGCGAGAAAAAAGTATTTGGTCAGCCAATTTGTTTTTGGGGTAATCTGGAAAATCGTAAAGGGCGCAAGGCATATCCAAGAATCAGGGATTATATGTTCGCAATTCTTTTGGCTAAAGTTGAATTTGATATTATCGCTTTGGAGAAAGGGCGAATTGACCCAGCGGATATAGCAACGGCTATGATTCGATTGATGGAAGAATATGCAAATTATGGCTTCTACTTGATGAAACAAAAAATTGACGAGAATCCTAATTATTTCTATAAGGATATTGGTTTTGTTCAGTTTATGATGGATATTTTAAAACCAGCTTCAAATACTGATGATGAAATAGAATCCCTTGACTAAACAAAATCCCACCACGAATCTCTCCCCACCGAGAAATTCGTGGTGTTTTTTTTGTCTAAATCTCCACATTCTCTACCACTTCAAAATCCTGATTTCCAGTAATATCCTTCAGTTCAATGCCGATTTTGTTTACTGATATCAACAGTTTTTCGGGGTTCTCCTTCATTCGGAAAATCAGGAGAGAGTCCTCGGGTAGCAGTTGGTTGAAGTTTTCGGAGATACTGTTGTTCTTTCTCTTTATTCTGTAATAATTTTCCGAATCCTCAATCTCGCAATAAATATAGTTTTTCGTAACCGCCGAAACCTCATAGCAGTAGAATTTTTCGGCCCAGTCAAGAGGGTTGCTTTCCTCAAAATCCGCCAACTTGTATATCAGATCCAGCGTGCCGTTTACCGAATCGTCTTTTATCAGATACGCAACTTCCTCGTTTATTGGTAGTTTCAACCATTCGGGCATAGTATGCGAGCCGTCGGAAGTCCTTGTCAATTCCATTGCGAGGGCGTATTCCGTAAAATCGTAGGCAAAAATTGCGTTTTCAGGCTTGTAGTTGCTGATAGTCAGGTTGTTGTTTGGCTTTACTATTTGGCAGTATTTCGCGTTGTCCTCGCCCGTAAAAAACTGCGTGAAGTATCTCGTTACAATTACCTTCTTGGTATTCAGATACTTGTCGAGATATTTAATGAGATTTCCGCAACCCTCAATCTCATTTTTGCAGTATTCGGTAAGTTTCTCAAAATAAGCGCTTTGCTCGCTGAGAATATCGAAAATATTGTTGGTGTCAGCGGATACCTTGTCGATTATCTCCTGCAAATTTTTTCTGAAATCAAATACAATTCTATCTATCGTCTCTTGAAATTTCTCTATGTGAGGCCGTATCAGAATCTCGTCCTTCAGTTTCTTGGTTTCCCTGAGTTCCTTTATCATACGGATTACCGATTTGTAGTCGTCTATCTCAAGTTTCAGTTCCTTCTTGTTGCTCAGCACTTTAGGGTTCGTGAAGTCGGGATCATCAACAATTTCGAACCTTGCTAAATTATAGTTTGATCCGTCGATCCTCTCGAGTCTGTAGATAATATTCTCGTTTTCCTGCTCACAAAAAGTTATTTCGTCCTCGATAGGAGTCTCCAGCCTCGCGCTCATCCATTGAGCATATTTCTCGGGATTTATCACCGTGATACTGAACCATTTAACTACATAAATTGCGCAATTTATGATATTCAGCCTGTTCATACAAAACAGGCAGTCGTCCTCGTCGAAATCCTCGGGCAGTTCTATCGAAACGTTTTTCCAGGCCTCTAACGCGCCAAAACTTCCCACATTCATATTCGAATCGGGCAGTTTGCCGAGAATGTATTTCTCAAAAAATCCGTAGGCATAATCGTTGTCGGCCTTTATGTCTTTGGGCTCGGAGTTCTTGTTCAGCGGAATCACGCCGATGATTATAAGAGTAAGAATCACAGCGCGTTGCAGAATCCTGAAATCATAATCCATATATGCGTCATCATTGCCGTTGCCGTTTTTTATGGCTTCCGACACGTCGCGCAATGTGCTGTATTTCAGTCTTTTTGTGTCTGATACCTCCAAATTTTCTGTGTGCAAAATTGCGTCGAGCAGTTCCACGGCGGTGCTCTCCGATTTTGGCCGTCCCTTTATCATCTGAATCTTTGGGAGAAGGTTTGGATTTATTTGGTTTACCTCCTTTATTACATTCTCCACAATCTCGTAATCATCCAGCAAGTCCTTGAGAATCACCTCCATTCCCATTTCCTGCGAGAATCTTGTCACCTCGTGGCTCAGCATAGCGAGTTTGTCGTCGCAGTTTTCTGATTTGTCAAGATCCTTGGCCCCGATTGCCTCATATAGTTGCTCCTCCTTGTTGAAAAGGAGTCCGAGTCTTTTTATCCGCTGAAGGTATTGTCTTGGTGTTGTCATATTGCTTTTTGTTGGGAAAAACGGTGGATATTTCTACGGTGATTTTACTAATTTTCAGTTTCGCTGATACCTGCCGAAAGTATTGTTGCTCAACCACTTGTAAAGACTCAAATTTGTTCCCGAAACAGAAAAACGAGGCCTCAGAAACCTCCAAAATCTTATTGACGAACAAATAAAAACTTTACAAAAATGAGAACATACACAATCACATTTTCAGCCTATGGTGGCGACAACGACGGCTCAATCGGTGGCGCAGGTGGCGTAGTCATCACCGCCCACTAATTGACGAATTTTAGTGCTCGCACAGATAACACAGATGACACAGATTTGGGGTTAAAAATAAATAATCTGTGATAAATCTGTGTTATCAGTGTAATCTGTGCGATAATTACAAAGGTAATACTTTTTTGTGGATAATAAAAAATAAAATCCGCCCAATCCGTGTTATCTGTGTTCCAAAAATTATTATCTTTGTCCAAACAAAATTTTCAACAAAAATGGACAAACAATTAGTAAACAATACAATCCACGAAATGGGCCTCGACGATTTCTCTACCGTCACCATTCGTGATATCGCAAAACTCTCAAAAGTTTTGGAGCAGAAAACAGGCGAGCCATTCGTACACTTGGAAATGGGCGTGCCAGGCCTCAGACCTTCCGAAATCGGCATAAACGCTGAGATAGAGGCACTTAAAAACTATTGCGCCCAGAGTTATCCGCCCAACGACGGAATCCCACAGGTAAAAGAAGCCTCGTCGAGATTCGTGAAAGCCTTCATCGACCTCGATATCGACCCTCTCTGCTGTATGCCCACCACGGGATCTATGCAGGGAACATTCGCGGTATTCACCTCGCTGAAACTCGCTCGCCCTGAGAAAGATACTATCCTTTTCATCCAGCCAGGCTTCCCTGTTCAGACCACACAGTGCGACGTTATCGGACTCAAGCACACAGGTATCGACATTTTTGACAAGCGTGGCGACAAACTCATTGAGTCTCTTGAACTTATCCTGAAACAGGGCAACATAAACGCCATTGTATATTCCAACCCCAACAATCCAAGTTGGGTATGCTTCACCGACAGCGAACTCCAGGGCATTGGCGCCCTCGCCACCAAGTACGACGTCATTGTACTTGAGGATCTTGCGTACTTCGCAATGGATTTCCGTCAGGACCTTTCGCACCCATTCCAGGCGCCATTCCAGGTCTCAGTCGGCAAATACACCGACAATTACATAATTTCAATTTCGGGATCCAAGGCCTTCTCTTACGCAGGTCAGCGAATAGGAGTCTCCTGTATCAGCAACAACCTCTACCACAGAAAGTTCGATTCCATAGCCAAGAACTTTGGAGTTGCTGAGTTCGGCGCCTTTATGGCCAATAGAATCCTCTATACGCTATCGAGCGGAGTCACACATTCGGCCCAGTACGCAATGGCCGCGATGATGAATTCGGCCTCCGACGGTCAGTACAACTTCCTCGCCGACGTATCCGAGTACGGCCGACGCGCCAAGTTTATGAAAGAAGTCCTCCTCGCCAACAAGTTCTACCTCGTTTACGACAACGACCAGGGCGAGCCACTTGCCGACGGCTTCTACTTCACCTGCCAGTACCCAGGAATGACCGCCGTTGAACTCACCAAAGAGCTGATGTTCTACGGAATCTCCGTCTTCCCGCTCAATACAATGGGCTCCGAGCAACAAGGCGTCCGCGTCTGCACCTCCTTCTTCCACGACTCACTCCGCGACCTTTTCAAAGAAAGAGTAGAGCGATTCGCAAAAGAACACTAAAAAAGATTATCTGAAGATTTTTTGCAGATTTTGAGCGAAGCGACTTCCAACAAAAAAAAAGGACCGATAGGCAATTCACCCGTCGGTCCTTTATATTTTTTCGCCTCTGATGCCATATTATTCTACGCACGTAGTGCGTTCCAAATCCAGAATCAGCGCTCTCTAATCTCTCATCTCTAATCTCTCATCTCTCATCTCTTCTTCTCCACCACAAACCCCTTCGTCATCACGCTCTTGAAGTTTCCCTTCTTATCAGCGTAAATAAAGAAAGCCTCCGTATCAGGCAGAGAATCAATAAGTTTGCGACCCTTGTCCAGTCCCAAAACCATAACCGCAGTAGCTAAGCCGTCGCCGTCGATAGCCCTCTCGCTCAGAATAGAAACCGACAGCAGACTGTCATCCTTAGGATAACCAGTTTTTGGATTAAGCTCGTGACTGTATTTCACGCCGTCCACCTCCAGGAAATTCCTGTAATCGCCTGACGTACAGAGCGATTTCCCCGAAACAGGCACAATAGTATTAATCTCCCTGTTCTCGGGAGTCGATCCGTCAATAGGGGAGTCGATGCCGATTCTCCAGGGATTCCCCTGAGCATTAACGCCCTCGGCCCTCGTCTCGCCACCAATCTCAACAAGATAATTCTCGTAGCCCAGATTTTTCAGGTAATCGCAAACCAAATCCACACTGTAGCCTTGAGCGTTTGCATTGAAATTCAGAGATATACGCTCATCGTCCTTAACGATTCTGTTGTTCTCGATTCTCACCTTGTCCATACCCACAAACTTCAGAATCGAGTCAAGTTCACTTTGCTCGGGCTTTCTCAGTTCCTTGTGTTTCGCAAATCCCCAGGCGTTCACCAGCGGACGGCAAGTAGGATCAAAAGCGCCGTTAGAGACCTCCCAAAGCCATTTCGACTCCTCGAAAACCGTCCTTATGATATCATCGACCTCCACATTCTCATTGTTGTTGATCTTCGTTAGGAGCGACTGCTTGTTGTACGCCGAAATCGAGAAATCAAAATCATTCAGTATCGAGTCGAAATCCTTCTGAAGCACCTCGTCCTTCATAGCCTGATACGCGATATGCCAGGTTGTTCCCTGCGCAAAACCCTCACACCTAATATATTGCGGAGTTTTCGGCTGAATCCCGCAGGCACACAGCATAGCCAAACCGCCAGCCATTGCACTGACCAAAATCTTCTTTTTCATCTGTTTTCCGATTACAACTTCATAGCCGTTTCTATGTTCGCGAATTCCTGATTGCTGAAAAACTGCTCGGGAAGCAATACGTAAGTGAAGGCGCCGTCCTCGCCAGTTATCACTCCTTTTATATAAACGGCTCCTGCGGTCGATTTCTCGATATCCTCCACCATTTTTATCTCGGAGTTCTGCAATTCCTTCACTACCAATACCTTGTCAACCAACGACCCGAACCTTTTCGCGCCATTGCTTGTCTTTATCTCGAAAACCACGGTGTATTTGTTTGGCTTGTCGTTGTTTTCCACCACGGGAATGTGCAGGCGCCTCACGGTGTCTATCACGGGAATAATGTTTTCCCTGAATCTCTTGATACCCACCATATACTCAGGCGCACCAGGCAGAGGTGTAATATCATCAGACTCAGACACTTCCAGCACATTAGCGACACTAACGGCGCACATTCTTCCGCCCACGCGGAATATCATATAGGATTCTTTCTGCTGACTCATATTATATATGTATATTAAATCTGAAACGAAATTACAAATATTTTCCTAAATCCACGCAAAAATCATACTTTTTTTTCATATATTTGCAACATAAAACAATAATTATATCAGCAATGGATTTTGGACAAATAGGAGAGGAGGCCGCAGTCACCTATCTTCAGCAACAGGGCTATACAATATTGGATCGCAATTGGCATTGTGGTCATTTGGAGTTGGATATCGTGGCATTAGACGGCGATTTCCTTTCAATAGTGGAAGTCAAGATGCGCGATTACAATGCGGTAGTCTCGCCCTTCGATTCCGTCGATAAGCAGAAACAGCGCAATATGGTCTCCGCCGCCAATGGCTACGTAAAAATCAAAAACCGCGACGAGGAAGTTCGCTTCGATATAGTAAGCGTCATCCACCACTGTGGCGAGGTACTGAGCGTAGAACTTATGAAAGACGCCTTCTACCCGTCATTACGCGCCCGTTAGGTTATGTTTTTTTATTTTTTTGTAGCTAATGGCAATAATATCGTCCTCCCTCCCCATACGTAAAACACTAATCCTCAATCCAAAGAAAAATAATTGCAAAAAACATTCAAAAAGATTTTGCAAACCCGAAAATCCGCCCTACCTTTGCACTCGCAAAACAGAAACAAGCACATTGAAATAGCGAACAAAGGTCCCGCCGTTGACCCGAGGGTCAACGCAAAAAAATCGAAGATTTTTATCAAAAAATTTGCAGGTTTCAAAAATCCTCCATACCTTTGTCCCCGCAATCAATCGCAAGAGCGTCCCCGTCATCGCCACATTTGGCGATGAAAAAAGGAAGCCCACCAAGTTGGCCGCAGGCCAACGACGCTATTTGAACATAATGACAGCAAGCACAAGGCGTAAAATTAATACAAGGAACTTAATCAGCGCGAGCTGATTAAAGTACGACCCCTGAAACAGTCAATAACGAACTCCGAAGAATAAAAATTTTATACAACGAAGAGTTTGATCCTGGCTCAGGATAAACGCTAGCGGCAGGCCTAACACATGCAAGTCGAGCGGCAGCACGGGTAGCAATATCTGGTGGCGAGCGGCGGACGGGTGAGTAACGCGTATGCAACCTACCTGTAACACGGGAATAGCCAACCGAAAGGATGATTAAAACCCGATAGCACTTCTCTGAGGCATCTTTAAGAAGTTAAACATTTATGGGTTACAGAT
>JAZUEG010000304.1:0-5270 GCA_045640025.1 Bacteroidales bacterium | reverse complement strand
AAGCCATCGGCAGGATTTATCCAGCTCGAGAAATCGGGCCTCCTGGAGCTGATAATTCCACAGCTCTGCAAGCTGAAGGGCGTGGAAATCAAGGAAGGACGCGGACACAAGGACAATTTCTTCCACACAATGCAGGTGCTGGACAACGTGGCCGCGCAGAGCGACAATCTCTGGCTGCGCTGGAGCGCTCTGTTCCACGACATTGCCAAGCCCAATGTGAAGAAATTCATCAACGGCACATGGACATTCCACAGCCACGAGTTCATAGGCGCCAAGATGATTCCGTCGATATTCAAGGAGCTGAAGCTTCCGCTCGATGCCAAGATGAAATTCGTGCAGAAGATGGTGGGAATGCATCACCGCGCCATCCCGATCTCCAACAACGAAATCACCGATTCGGCCGTGCGCCGACTGATGTACGATGCCGGCGAGGACCTCGACGACCTCATGATACTCTGCGAGGCCGATATCACATCCAAGATAGAGGAGAAAAAAGCCAAATTCCTGCAAAACTACAAGGAAGTACGCCGCAAGATCAAGGCCCTGGAGCAGAAGGACTTTATCCGCACATGGCAACCGCCCATCGACGGCAACTACATCATGGAGACCTTCGGAATACCGCCCAGCCGCATAGTAGGCACCATCAAGGACTGCATCAAGGACTCCATACTGGATGGCAAAATAGAAAACACATTCGAGGCCGCATACGAGCTCATGCTCCGCAAGGGAGCCGAAAACGGCCTGTCCCCTATCAGCAAGGCATGATAAAGGCATTATTTACACTCTTGATATCAATTTACTCACTGTCAGCGGTTTGTCAGCCGGTGCTAAGTTCGGGAAACTGGCACCGGCTGGCCACCGACCGCTGCGGTATCTATCGTTTATCATATCAGAAAATCAGGCAGTTGGGCATCAATCCGGCCAATGCCCGCATATACCATCAGCAGAAAGAATGCCCGGTGCTACACCGCGAAGGCTACATATATTTTTACGGCGTTTCGGCCCACCAAATCCAGTACTCGCCCGATCTCGGCATCTGCCAAATCACTCAAAACGTATACACCGACCGCGCCGGCTACCTGATCACGGATTATAGCAGTAGTGCAGCTAATACAGTGGTTACCCGTGGCGCCGCATCTGCGCAACTCTCTGTAAGCGAGGGACTTTTCACATATCATCACGAGCTGATGACAAGCAATCTCCAATTGAGCGGAAGCCGATGGTTCGGCGAGACTTTCTATATGAGCGGAAGCCAGAAAATCCGTATCAGCTGCAATGCCAGTCCCATAGACAAAATGCTCGTAAATGCCTGTGTGGCATCGCGTTCCGATCAGGTGGAGAGTTTTGTTTTCATATCAGCTGATAGCGAAAAAACTGTAAAAATTCCCCGTACCTACGACAAGGGACCATACGCGCAAGTATCGTCAGAAACATTTCAGCTAATGGCGCAAAATTCTGAAAACCAAGACATAACGGTAAAATTTCAGAAAAATTCCCCAAGCGCCGTCGGCTACCTCGATTACATAACTATCCAGACCATTGAACCGCTGATTTACAAGAAGAAACAGCTCCTGTTCGAGACTCCGGCTTCATCATCGGGAACGTCGCATTTTGTGGTTGAAAACATCAGCGAGAGCCACATCATCTGGGATGTTACGGAAGATTTTCCATTTCAGCTAATGGCGAATAAAAACGGTTTTGACGCCGAGACCAGCGGACGGCGGAAATTCTGCATCTCATCTCCTGCCGACGCATACGAGCCCGAAATTTTGGAAAAGATCGCCAACCAGAACATCCAGGGACTCAGCAACGTGGAATACTTGATAGTGACACCGCAAATATTTGAAAAATACGCAGTTGAGATAGCCCTACTGCATCCCGACTTGAACACAGAGGTAGCAACCGACCAGCAGATTTACAACGAATTCTCATCGGGAATGCGTGATCCATACGCCATAAGGAACTGCGCCCGACACCTATATAATAAGTACGGCAAGCTGAAATATCTGCTGCTTTTTGGCGACGGATCGGTTGACAATTTACACGACATCAGCTCAAATCCAAACCTCCTGCCTACATATCAATCGGAAAACTCGCTCAATGAGAATGGAATCACGAGTTTTGTGACAGACGATTTTTACGGGCTTTTGGACAGCGGCGACGGCGAATACACCGGCAGTCTCGATATTGGAATTGGCCGTCTGCCCGTGAAAAACGAGGACGAAGCCAAGACCGCCGTAAGGAAGTTGCAGAAATACACGACATTAGCTGAAAAAAATCCCTGGCGGCAAAACATCCTCCTGGTGGCCGACGACGAGAACAACAATCTCCATGCGCAACATTCGGAGGCAATAGCGTCGATAGCCGAAAGCGCGCGTCCCGACCTAAATATCAAAAAAATCTACTTGGACGCCTACAAGCAGGAAAGCACGGCTGCCGGCGACACATATCCCGGGGCCAAACGCGATTTGATAGAGAATCTGCACAGCGGAACTCTGATTTTCAACTACATAGGCCACGGCGGTATGAGATTTTTTGCCGACGAGAGAATCCTCTGCAACGAGGACATCGACAATATGAAAAACATCGACCGACTGCCCATCGTGGTGACGGCGTCGTGCAATATCGGACGTTTTGACCATTACGACCCGGCTACCGAGAAATCGGAGGACAGCCCGGCTGAACACCTCATCAACAATCCTGACGGCGGTGCGATTGCGCTTTTCACCACCACGAGAGAGGTGCTCGCAAGCCAAAACCACGCGCTAAACCGAAATCTGATGGAAGAGCTCATGAAGCCCGGCGCAAGGCTCGGCGACGTGATAAGAAACTCGAAAAACAAAATCCCAAACGACATCAACAAGCTGAATTTCATTCTATTGGGCGATCCAGCTTTAGCTGTTAATTTACCCGAGCCGAATATCAGGGTGGAGAGCGTAAACGGAACTGCGATTGATGATTTTGCAGACACTCTGCACGCAATGCAGATTTGCAAGTTGAAATGCAAAATTGACCCGAAAGATAATTTCGGCGCCGGAACTGCGTTTATTACTGTGAGGGACAAGCGACGCAGCATCAGCACGCTGAACAACGACGGCGAAGGCATTTTTGAGTATCAGGATTTCGGAAACATAATCTATAAGGGCGAGTGTACGATAGATGACGGGCAGTTCATATTTGAGTTTCAGATTCCCAAGGACATCAGCTACAATCCCGGAAACCTGAGAATCACGATGTATGGCCAGAACGGGGAAAACGTATCAGCTGGCTACTGCAACAGCCTGATAATGAGCGGAACAGCCACAAACGCTGAAGACGACAAGATTGGTCCGCAAATTGCATTGTCGCTATTGACCGACGGCAATGGACTGCAAAACTCTCTGCTGAAAATAAGCCTGAGCGACCAATCGGGAATCAACATAACCGGCACGCCCGGCCACAAAATCACGATGACCTACGGCGACAGCGAGACCGACATAACCGCGCTCTACAATCCCGCGCCCAACAGCAGGACGCACGGAGAGATTCTGTATCAGCTGCAAAACCTACCTGCCGGAGTGCACACGATAACGGTGAAGGCCTGGGACAATATGAACAACCCGGCCGAGCGGACGATAACCATAGCCGTAACGCCCGACAAGGACCTGAGGATATACAACCTCGGAAACTTCCCGAACCCATTCGGCGAGGAGACAACGATCCATTTTGCCCACAACGCGCCGGGCGGAGTGGAATACATTCTAAGGGTTTTCGATGCCGGCGGACGGAAGGTTTTGGACCAAAAAGGACGGCTGGAGCACGGCGACTGCAGCCTGAGACTCACGGCCGGCGAGATGAACGCCGCTAAAAACGGGTTTTATATCTACGTAGTAGAAATTATTGATTCTGAGGGCCGTACAGCAAAAGACAGCAAAAAATTATTGTTTTTGAGATAAATAACCTATATTTGCAAAATAATTAATGTAACTATGAAACTATTGACAAAAATAATCTGCGCAGCCTGGGCAATGTCGATTCCGCTGTGCGGATATACTCAGATAAAACCGAACCAGAACGTGCTGGGATCGGCCAACCAATCCAACGTAATCCTGACATCGGCGTCGTTTCTGATGATAACTCCAGACACGAGGGCCGGCGCTCTGGGCGACGCCGGAGTGGCAACATCGCCGGATGTATATTCGCAGCACTGGAATGCGGCCAAGTACATCTTTGCCGAAAACCGAGCCGGAATATCGGCCTCTTATACTCCGTGGCTCCGCAAATTTGTGGACGACATGAGCATATCGTATCTCTGCGGATACAATAAATACAAGGACAATCAGGCGTTCGGATACTCGATGACATACTTCAACCTGGGCGACATGCAATTTACCGATTACAATGGATCGGTGCTCAAGTCATTTAATCCCAAGGAGTTCTGCATCGACGGATCGTATGCGCTGAAGCTGGGCGAGAATATCAGCTCCAGCATTACGATGCGGTACATATACTCCAACCTGACCGGCGGACTCACCATAGGCGGAAGCGAGGAAACCCACGTGGGGCAGTCTGTGGCCGGCGACATAGGCGTTTATTACCAGAAACAGCGCAACTGGGACAAGGTATCCGGCACATTCGCATGGGGCGCGCAGGTGAGCAACATCGGCACAATGATCTCATACACCGACAACAACAAGGGCTTTATCCCGGCCAATCTCCGAATAGGCGCAAGCTACAAGCTGGACCTCGACCAGTACAACAGCCTGATGGTGACCATGGACGCCAACAAGCTCCTGGTGCCCACTCCGCCGATATACAACACATCGCGCGACAGCATTCTGGCCGGCAAGGACCCCGACGTATCGGTGATAACGGGAATTTTCCAGAGTTTCGGCGATGCTCCCGGCGGTGCCGAGGAGGAATTCAAGGAAATAAGCTACTCGATGGGCCTGGAATACAACTACGCCAAATCGTTCTCGGCCAGAATGGGATATTTTGCCGAAAACAAGGACAAGGGCGGAAGAAAATATTTCACATTCGGACTCGGAGTCGGATACAAGCAGCTGAATTTCAGCCTCGCATATCTCGTGGCCACTTCGGCAAGCAATCCGCTGCAAAATACTATTAGATTTTCTTTGGGATTTTATTTTGATAAATCAAAAAATTGATTTATCTTTGCAACAACATTCCAGACTTTGGGGCTGACTTTGGTTTTGACGGCGTGCAAGGTTGGCATGTAAGCATGCAGGGACAGGTAACAAATCCCTCAATCAAGGTTACAAAACTATAAC
>JAZUEG010000303.1:0-13876 GCA_045640025.1 Bacteroidales bacterium | reverse complement strand
CAATGGGTGGTATCTGGGTTGACTACGAACTTTCTACCACAATCCCTGGCTTGTTCGCAGCTGGTGAGGCCAACTTCTCTGACCACGGTGCCAACCGTCTTGGTGCATCTGCTCTTATGCAGGGTCTCGCTGATGGTTACTTCGTATTGCCTTACACAGTACAGGAGTACCTCGCTGACCAGTTCAACGTTGCAAGAATGGATCCTAAGACTACCAAGGAGTTCCAGGAGGCTGAGAAGGAGGTTAAGGCTTACATCGACAAGTTGATGAACGTTAAGGGTACTGAGTCTGTTGACTCTATCCACAAGCGTCTCGGTCAGATCATGTGGAACAACGTTGGTATGGCCCGCTCTAAGGAGAGCCTCGAGACAGCTATCAAGGATATCGCCGCCCTCCGCGAGGAGTTCTGGAAGTCTGTTAAGATTCCTGGATCTAAGGACGGCTTGAACGTTGAGCTTGAGAAGGCCAACCGTGTTGCCGACTTCCTCGAGCTTGGTGAGCTTATCGCACGCGACGCTCTCCACAGAGAGGAGTCTTGCGGTGGTCACTTCCGCGTTGAGAGCTCAGACAACGGTGAGGCTAAGCGTGACGACGCTAACTTCATGTACGTAGGCGCATGGGAGTACAAGGGTTACAACCAGGCTCCTGAGCTCCACAAAGAGCCTCTCAACTACGAGTTTATCAAGGTTCAGACACGTAACTACAAGACTGGTAAGTAATTCTTTCAGGTTATTTACCGTTATAGTTTAATGTTTTATCAATCAAACAAACAGTCAATAAAATGGCAGAACATAAGGGTTTGAATTTGACCTTGAAGGTATGGCGTCAGGCTAACCGCCAGGCTCAGGGCAGATTCGTTGAATATAAGGTAGAGAATATCTCTACAGAGGCTTCGTTCCTCGAGATGATGGATATCCTCAACGAGCAGTTGATCAATACAGCAGATCCAGACGGTCCAGTGGCTTTCGACCACGACTGTCGCGAGGGTATCTGCGGTATGTGCTCACTCTTCATCAATGGCCGTGGCCACGGTCCAGATGATCAGATCACTACTTGTCAGCTCCACATGCGTAAGTTCAAGGACGGCGACAAGATCACCATCGAGCCATGGCGCTCGGGTGGTTTCCCTATCATCAAGGATTTGATGGTAGACCGTACCGCTTACGACAAGATCATGCAGGCAGGTGGTTTCGTATCAGTTTCTACAGGTGGTGTTCCTGATGCCAACGCTATTCCTATCAGCAAGATAGATGCAGATGAGGCTATGGATGCTGCTGCTTGTATCGGTTGCGGATGCTGTGCTGCTACTTGTAAGAACGGTTCAGCTATGCTCTTCGTATCAGCTAAGGTGTCTCAGCTCGCACTTCTCCCACAGGGTAAGATCGAGGCTGCCCGCCGTGCAAAGGCTATGGTAGCCAAGATGGATGAGCTCGGATTCGGTAACTGTACCAACACCGGCGCTTGCGAGCTCGAGTGTCCAAAGAGCGTTTCTATCTCGCACATCGCAAGATTGAACCGTGAGTTCCTCAAGGCTAACATCAAGGACTAAGGAAAGTTAGGCTTTAGGCTATATTTATAATAGCGGCAACTTTACTTTTTTTGAGTATTGTTGCCGCTATTTTTATTTGATAATTATAAAAATCTTGTTTATTTTTGTTTATTCAAAATTTTGATTTTATGGAAGAAGAACAGCAAGGAATGATTTATGGTATGTTGGAAAAAGAGTTTGAGTCTTTCCTCAGTTTATTCCCCAAATATCCTGAGGTAGAGAGTGTTGTGCTTTATGGTAGCCGTGCCAAGGGTACCAACAAGCCTTTTTCTGATATCGACATTACCCTTAAAGGACCCAATATCACCCGCAAGATTCTTAATGATATAGCCTGGGATTTCGAGGAACTTTATCTTCCATATTTCCTTGATGTCTCCATATACAATAAACTGAAATCCAAGGATTTCGTTAATTCTATTGATAATACAGGAGTTACCATTTATCATAAATCAGTCAATGTATAGGAGAAAAGTTTTATTGGTAATTATGGGAAATTATTGGTAAATTTCCCATAATTTGTGTTTCTTGTTGTTTTTTTATAAAAATATTGATTGCAAAATCTTTTTGTATAGAATATTTTTAACTAATTTTGTTGCGGAAAGAAGTACTCTTATTTTGATAAAAAAACATGAAAAAATATTTGCAAGATATCCTATCAACCACAACACCTCTGGGTGCTGTGCGCGGTTTCGTATGCGGAACCACGCACAGCGCTTTTTTTTGTCCTGATATAATCAACAATATTATAAATTCTAAAAACAAT
Organism: Bacteroidales bacterium; assembly: GCA_045640025.1. Classification (GTDB taxonomy): domain Bacteria; phylum Bacteroidota; class Bacteroidia; order Bacteroidales; family UBA3824; genus UBA3824. The sequence goes on along the minus strand of JAZUEG010000303.1, from coordinate 11,564 downwards.
TATGCTAATGAAAAAAGAAGAACAGAAACATGATTACATTGCCGCCGAGATGGAGGTGGTGATGGTGGATAGTGCGGATATTATCTGCACAAGTCCTGGTGCAGGTAGTACTGAACCTCTCAATGAGGAGGATTTCGATTGGTAAAATTATTTAAAAACATTCAGAAAGTTATGAATTATTCAATGAGAACATTGCTTGCCTTTGTGGCAGGCGCGTTTGTTTTGAGTGCCTGCAACGACGATGAGCTTGCAGTTCAGAATGCTCCCGTGCAGGAGGAGACTCAGACTCCGACTTTGAAACACCTTGTGTTCAACGCCATTCAGGAAGGTGACGAGGCTATCAGCAAGGCTTCTATCGAAAACTCCAACAGCATTGTGTGGAATGCAGGAGATAAGATAAGCGTATTAGATGGCTCTGACATTAACTTCGGCAATCAGTGTTTCACTCTCACCTCGGGAGCAAACTCCACCACAGGAGTATTCGAGGGCGAGGCTGTGGAGACAAGCATTTATTATGCTGTGTATCCATACGTGGAGTCTTATTCAGGACCCGTTACTGAGGCCGAGGCATTAGAAGCTGTTGGTGGCGACTCTGACTTGCTTGGTTTTTTACAATCTATGTGGTATGTAGACGAAGATTGGCTTCGTTATTATATTACGTCAGACGAAGGCATTTCTGCTGAGAATTGTGAGGTTATCATGAATTATCTGAAGGGGGAAACCGTAAAAAAAGGGCCATTTCTCAAAAGTGATGGCAACATAGAGAATGTTGTGATTCCTGCTGTTCAGAACGCTGTGGCCGGTAGCGCCGATCCTGCTACCATGCTGATGATAGCAAAGAGCACCGACAAGTTCGATTTCGAGTTCAAGAACGTATGTGCCTATATTAAGGTGACTCCTCAGTTTGATTGCTCGGCAATTGCGATTATCTGTGAATCCGACTGTGCGCTTGCCGGTACCGTTACCATTGATTACAATGATGGAGAGCCACGATTGGTAAGCACCGACAATTCTTCCAATCAGGTAATCCTGAAGGGAGACATTAAGGCTGGCAATTCTTATTACATAGCAGTATGTCCAACAACTGTAAGTGGAGGTTTCCGTATAGAGTTCCTTAACTCCGCAAAGTCCCACTACTACAACCGCGAAAGCACCAAAGATCTTGTTCTTACACGTAGCAAGGTAATCAACATGGGCGAGTTTGCTCAGGATGGTAAATGGTCTTATAGTTCCGATGTGTCGGGCAACGACGGCGATGGCCACAGTTGGGAACTTGTAGCTCCTAACCTTAAGATAGCCACAGAGACTGCGTCAAATACAGAGAAGGATATCGATGATGCCAAAGGATTATGGGGTAATGACTGGGAATTGCTGACTGTTGATGATATCTCTTTATTGCCAGTGACTGATTTTGATAATTATTTGTCTTTGAGTCCTCTAGGTGTTCTGTCTCTTATTGAATCGCCTGTCATGGTTACTAATCTGAATTCTGATGGCTTTATTTGGATTTCAGATATTGAGTATAATTACTATAATTTTACCAATCTCTTTTTTGGTACTGACGTTTTTTTTGATATTAGCGTTTTGTATAAGTACGTTCGTTAAGAGAACTTGATATCAGGACTCTGGAATTTCTTATAAACTTCCCAAATGTTGTCTTCCGGGGCAGATTTGGGAAGTTTTGTTATGTTTCTCAGACGCTTTAAAAATCCGATTTCAGCAACTTATTCCAATATTATCTGCTGAAATGGTGTTTCAAAAAGGTCATTTCAGCAACTTATCTCAACATTATCTGCTGAAATGCCATCGAAAATCATAGATTTAGACAAATATCTGTGTGCTTTCGTGTCTAAATCTCTGAAGTTATTTGAACAAGTCCTTGATAGTCACTGTGTTCTGTATAATCTTGCTGTGCATGTTTTGCTTGAGTCCTATGCTGGTAATCAGTGTGATGCGGACTGATTTGCTTGTTCGTGTCTTGCTGATAAAAGTGTCTTTGCGGTTTTCGATTTTATCGCGCTCACTTTTGGTGATCTCGAACTCTCCGCTGCTGAATTTCATCTCGCAAAGATTTATTGCGAGGTCGGCTCTGTCGATTATCAAATCTATCTGAACCCCTCGCTCATCTTCTTGTGAAGTAGTTCTCCAACAGTATATTGCAGTCTGTACGCCACCGATTTTAAGCGCTTCTTTTATTTGCGTTGTGTGGTTGAGGCAAAGCAATTCGAACGCGAATCCACTCCACGATTTGTAAGAGCTTGTGTTGATAGCGTGTGTCCAATATTCCTCGTCTTGGTAGTTGCATTTGTCCTGTACCTTGTGACAGAAATACAGAAACGGATCGGTTAGCTGATACGTTATGCTTCGTGTTTTTTTGTCGAACGACAGATATTGACGTATGAACCTGCAGTTTTCGAGCTCCTGAAGCATTTTGCTGAGGCGGGAGTTGTTGTTGAGTTTTGTTGTCTCAATCAGTTCAGCTCTTGTGATTCCTTTGTTTTTAGCTGACAACGCCTCTATTATCTTTACATAATCCTCGCTGTGTTTGAACAATGATTTGAATAGGTTAGATTTCTCTGTTCTTAATTCACCTGATTGCGAGAATATCAGGCGGTCGATATTCTGGACCACGCTTTCTTCTCTGTTCATCAGAGATAGATAGTATGGTATTCCGCCTAATACCATATAGCATTCGGCTATTTCTTTCTCAGAGTAGCCAAATCCGTAAGTGTCAAAGTATTGCTTGCATTCTCTTAAACTAAAAGGTTCAATAAGCATTTGGTGGGTTACACGGTTGTGGAGGCCTCCGTGGTTGTTGATCAGGTTGTCCAGCATCCATGAGGCCGCGCTTCCGCATGTTATAAGCTTGATGTCGGTTCGTGCTGATGCCCAGCTGTTCCAGAAGTGTTCCAAGGCGGTAATGAAATCAGATTTAGCCGTGTCGAGCCATGGCAATTCGTCAAGGAATACAATTTTCGTTTTGTTGCCGAGTGTTCCAAGATACTTTTCGAGCTGATGGAATGCCTCAAGCCATGTTTTGGTAGGTTTGGCGTCGGGATAAAAGTTGCGCAACGTCAGGAAAAAATTGGTCAACTGCTCCGACGTTCCAATATTTTCCATTCCCGTAAGGCTGAAGCTTATATTATCACCGAGAGTCTGACGCACGAAAAAGGTTTTGCCAACCCTGCGTCGTCCGTAGATGGCAATGAATTCTGATCGTCCTGTATTTATATAGGAGTTGAGGTTTCTCAGCTCCTTATCTCTGCCAATTAATTCTTCTTTCATGCTTGCTGTTTTTGTAAAATATGGAGCAAATATAATAATAAAATCCCATTTCAGCAACTTATCCAAACATTATTTGCTGAAATGGTATTTTGGAAAGATCATTTCAGCAACTTATCTCAACATTATCTGCTGAAATGATACAAAAAAAAGGGGCGTCTCGCGACGTCCCTTTTCCCAAAAATTACTAATATCAACTTAAACCAATATATGAAAAAAAACAATTCTGTTATTCCTTATCTAATACGATGCAAAGTAACAAAAAAGATTTGTTAATCGGTTTGAATTGTTCTTAATCATTGTTAATTTGTTTAGTTCTCCTCGTATGGGAATATTATGGTGCAGGTTACGGGCATGTTGCCGTATTTCTCCTCGCCGGTTAGTGTCAGCTTGCCGTTGATGATGGTGCCGCTTATCTTGCCCTTGCAGGTTTTGCCTGCGGCGTCGGGTTCGGTCTCAAACTCGGTCTCCTTAAGTGTGATGTCGCCGTTGGCGTTCTCTGTGTATTCTACTTTCACTACGGCTGATGGGAATATGCTGTGGGTTTCCTTGAGCTCGGTGGCGGGCAGCCTGATGCCGAGTTTGTTGTCGCCGGCAGGGCCTATCATTACGCCTGTGCTGTCGTTGGTGGCGGTCATGGTCTGACCCATGGCTGTGGCCGTGAGGGCGTATGTTCCCTGGTATACAACGTCCATGGGGTCGGTCGATATTTCAGGCTCGTTTTCAGGCTTGTTGTCGTCCTTGTCGCAGGCTGTCGCGAATAGCACTGCTGATGCTGCGAGCATCAGCACGATGTTTCTAAGTCTCATTTTTGTATTGCTTTTTTGATGGTTATTAAATACGCCGCAAAGGTAATCACTTTTGCGCTATCCGGCAATACTTATAAATGAGGATTTATTATATCAGCTAAAACCACCTGTGCCATATCATCCACCAGCCGAACTTGATGCCGAGTATCACGTTCCAGAATGTGGCCTTGAGCCAGCCGTAGTGATGGCGCATGATGCGGTAGCGCTCCTTGAGGCCTGGGATTATGGTGCGGCGGGTCTGTCCGCCTTCCATGAATAGGGAAATCACTTTGTGTGAGTTCGTTATCTGCTTCGATTTCTCCAATATGTTGAGGCACCAGTCGAAATCGGCGGCGTAGCGGTATTGTGTGTCGTAGTTGGGGCAGAGGCTTCTTTTTGCTATGAACGACTGGTGGCATACGAGCATTCCGCGTTTGTAGCTGTCGGCGGTAAGTACCTCTGGCGGACGGTGTCGGCGCGAGTGTATCACGTTGCCCTCGCTGTCGGTGATGTCGGTGTCGCCGTAGATTACGTCAGGCTGTGCGCCATTAGCTGCACTGAAAATATCCTCTATGATGGTGCTGGAGCTCAGGAGGTCGCCGCTGTTGAGGAAGAGCACATAATCGCCGGTGGAGTGGGAGAGGCCCTTGTTCATGGCGTCGTAGAGTCCGCTGTCGGGCTCGCTGACGATTTTGGCGATGCGGTCGGAGTATTCGCCCACGATTTCCATGGTGCGGTCCTTGCTCTTGCCGTCGATTATGATGTACTCGATGCCCGGGTAGGTCTGCGCGAGCACGCTCTCGATGGTGGCGCGGATGTATTTCTCGCTGTTGTATACTACTGTTATGATGCTTATTTTGGTCATTGTATTGGTGTCTGCTATGTTTGTATGCCATTAGCTGATACAAAAGTGAAAAAAAATATTGAAATGTGGAAAAATATTTTTTGTCAATTGAAAAAAAATGTTTTACTTTGCAGTCTGAAATATACTCTATAGGTATGTTTCTGAAGACAGAAAAATATTTTATTAACTAATATTAGAAATAAAAATTTATTAAAAAATGGCTCATCACGCATCTGCAAAGAAGAGAATCAGACAGGACGAAGCTATCAGACTTCGCAACCGTTACTATGCAGTAACAATGCGCAACGCTGTACGTAAGTTGCGTTCATGTGAAAACAAGGAAGAAGCTGTGAAAGCTCTCCCTGTAGTATCTAAAATGATCGACAAGCTCGCAAAGAGAAACATTATTCACAAGAATAAGGCGGCTAATCTCAAGTCTAAGCTTGCTCTCCAGATCAACAAGCTCGCTTAAGTACTTGTGATTTTTTAGATATTTGTTGCAACAGAACAGACCTCGTGGATACCGTGTCTTCCGCGAGGTCTTTTTTTGTATATGTGTGTCGTGTGCTCGCATATAACCGCAGGCTCAGCCCTTCGGGCTTCACGCAGCGGTTATTTATATGACGCCCCTCCGGGGCTGTGGGGCTTATTTGTTAACATTACCTTTAAATTTCTTTCCGTTTTGTGTGCTTTTAATTAATATTTAATTTATTGCAGTTTAATATCTTTTTCGGATTTTCTCCTTAACTTTGCAGTGTCAAAAATAAGAAATTAGTTTTTGAGTTTTAATTGTTGTTATTTTTGTTGTTTTTCATTTTTTTATTTTTTTTAATTGTCTTTTCATAATATTAGGTTTAGGTTAAGAATTAGTAGCAAAAAACCGAACACGAGTCACCTTTTTGTGTCTTTAGGGGGTGGGTAAACATAAAATGTGCTGAAATATTTGTTTTTATGTTCATAAAATGTGATATTTGCATCTGATTTATGTTCATAAAATGTGCAACTATGACAAATTATATTCGTAGAAAGGTAGATAACTATCTGATAGAGTGGAAGAACAATCCTGATAAGAAGCCTTTGGTGATAAGGGGCGCGCGTCAGGTTGGAAAAACTCTGTCGATAAGGGAGTTTTCCAATAACTACAAATCATATATTGAGATCAATTTTGTAACAAATCCCGAATACAAGTCGGCTTTCAGCAATGGATATTCCGTTGAGAAAATCGTAAATGGAATATCTCTGATAAATCCTGACTTTAGGTTTGTGGATGGCGAGACTTTGATCTTTTTTGACGAGGTTCAGGAGTTTTCTGATTGTACCACAAGTCTGAAGTTTTTCAAGGAGGACGGCCGTTTCGATGTAATCTGTTCTGGGTCTATGATGGGGCTCAATTACAAAGAGATTACTTCCAACAGCGTGGGGTATAAGACGGATTATGTTATGTATTCTATTGATTTTGAGGAATTCCTGTGGGCAAAAGGTTATAGGCAGTCTCAGATTGACGATATTTTTGATCACGTGAATACCCTGAAGCCCTTTTCCGATTTGGAGATGAAGGTTTATTCCGATTTGTTTTTGGAATATGTGATTGTGGGCGGAATGCCCGAGATTGTAAGCAAATATATTTCCACCAAAATGTTTTCCGGCATTCTCGATATGCAAAGGCAGTTGCTGTTGGATTATGAAACCGATATTACCAAGTATGCCGACAATCACAACAAGTCGAGGATTGAGAGTGTGTATAGGAATATCTCAGTTTTCCTATCCAAGGAAAATAAGAAGTTTCAGATTACCAAATTGTCACCCTCGGCCCGCACAAGAAATTATGTAGGCTGTATTGACTGGCTACGTGACGCTGGTATCATTAATATCTGTTATTGCCTGAATTTCCCGGAACTGCCGCTGAAGGGCAATTACGACGAGTCGAAATACAAGATTTATTATCACGACAATGGTCTTCTGATAGCCTCGCTTGATGAGGAGTCGAACGATGATCTCCGCAAGAATAGGAATCTTGGAGTTTATAAGGGTGCCATTTATGAGAATATTATTGCTGAAGCCTTTGTAAAACAAGGACTTCCCATTTATTATTACAAGAAAGAGAATTCGCAGATGGAGATTGATTTCTTGATACGGAATTCCGAGTCGCTGATTCCTGTGGAGGTTAAGGCCAACGACGGCGCCACCAAGTCGCTCAACAACATAATTGCTTCTGATTCCTATCCTGATGTTAAGTTTGGTATAAAACTGTGCAACAAGAATATAGGATTCAATGGCAAGTTTTACACGATTCCATATTTCTGCTCGTTTTTGATGAAGAGATGGCTGAAGGGATAATGGGGTTGTTTAGTAGCAAAAAAGCTGACGCGAGTCAGCTTTTTGTGTTTTATATGTTTAGGAGGAATTTCCAGAGTGGAACAACCTCAATTTTCCTGCCTTCGGTCTCTATTGTTTCCTCCTCGTCTTTGGTTATTATTATCAGACGGCTTGGGTTTATGTGTTGCGCAATGGTGAGCAGGGCCTTTATTTCGCGTTGTTTGGTTTCGGGATCGTGCATTGCGTATGATACTTGGATTGCTGTGTTCTCGCTTCTTACATAGAAATCCACCTCAATGTCGGTCTGATAATAGAAAACCTCGTTTGGAAAACGTCTCGACAGGTTGATTGCCACAATGTTTTCCAGCAGTGATGTGTCGGAATCCATAAGGAAAAGGTTCAGGATTCCGTTGTCGATGAAATAGTATTTCTTGTTGGTGGCTCGGTCCGCGATTTTGCCGACGATGTTTTCTATCGGAAGTATCAGCCAGGATTCGTTCATATATCTGAGGTATTCCGATATTGTCTCGTAACTGATTTTCTTTCCTATCGACGATACTATGTTGGCCAGTCTTGTATATGACGAGGGCTGTTTTACGTTTTCGGCCAGTTTCTTTATCAACAGTTTCAGGGCTTCCTCGTTTCTTATCTTGTGACGCTGTATCAGGTCTCCGAAAAATATCTTGTTGTGGAGATTGCTGAGCCACACTCGTTTGTCCTGCACCATTGAAAGTTCTGGTAAACCTCCGAACCTGAAGTATTGGTCAATGTTTTTCAGGATTTCTTTTCTCTGGCTGAATATTGCATTTGGTGTGCTGAGGTCTATTCCCTGCGACAGTAAGTATTCTGAGTACGAGAATGGATACACTTCCTGTATCATATATCGACCGCCCAATGTGGTTGCTATCTCGGCTGAGAGCATTTTGGCGTTGCTTCCGGTGATGTAGACACGGTATTTCTGGTCGGCAAGCCGTCGTGCAAACTTTTCCCATTTTTCAACGTTTTGTATCTCGTCGAGGAATAGGATTGGCTTGTGGTCATACATTTCCTCGTAGCACGACTTTATTGTATCGAGGTCTTCAAGTTTGATTTCGTCGAGACGGTCGTCCTCAAAGTTAAAGTATAGTATCTCTGAAATGTCGTGACCTTGTTTTACAAGTTCGTTGATTTGCTGATACATTAGATACGATTTTCCCGCGCGTCGCAGTCCCACAAGTACATAATTGAGGTTGCTCTCGAATACGTAGTTGCGTTTTGTGTATTCAATGTTTCTGATCAGCCGCTGATTTTCAGCAATTATTATCTTTACGAGGTCTTTGTTCATAATTTTTGTGTTTTCGTCCGCCACAAAGATAATATATTTTTCTGAATATTGCGGTTTATAAACCGCAAGAATTGACAAATATTGCGGTTTATAAACCGCAATGTTCGGGAAATTTGATATAAGAGGCTGTCTCACTTTTGGGACAGCCTCTGTCAACAATTGTCTCTCTTTCTGTTTTGCCGAAACAAAGAAAACTAGTGAAACATATCTTCCAAGTGAGTTTTTCGATAATAACCCAGATATCTTTAATGCAGATTTTTTCAATTTTTTGTCAATTTTGGTAGTAGAATCATCTGTTTACGAGAAATGGTACAAACTAAAACTGATTGAGGACGATGGATTATGGAATATAAAAAAGCATGCTGATAAATTTAATAAATATCTTGAATATAAGGATAAGTCTTCTCATTTAGTATATGTGGAATGCCCAACAAAAGCAATTGAAAAGAAAGATGATCCTATTATTCATAGGTTGATAAACAATATGGTTAAAGTTGATGATAAGTTCGCCATCAACAAATATGCAGTCTCCAATATTGAGTGGGAAAGTATAATGGAATACTCAACAAGATGTGATGAATCCAATACTGATAATCAGCCTTTAGTAGAAGTCAATTGGTATGATTGTATGGATTTCATTATAGAACTCAATAAAAGAACTAACCTTAATTTTCGTCTGCCGACTTCAAAAGAGTGGACTAAGGCCTATGAATTCTCAAATTCTAATAGGTTTGATAAATTGCAAGAAAAAGATGAGAAAACTTTCTTGACGAAAATTATTTCTTTTGCATGGTTTGATGAAAATTCTGAAGGCAAAACTCATCCTGTGAATGAAACTATAAGTACAATTGAAAACGACCATGGTATAAAAAACATGCTGGGAAATGTTTGGGAGTGGTGTGAGGATTTGGATGCAGAATGGGGTGAGCCAGAACGAGTGTGTCGTGGCGGCAGTTGGGCCGTTCTTGCTACCGATTGTTCTGTAGCTCATTACGCTACCAATTCACCTGATTATATGGATAATGAAATTGGCTTCCGCCTCGCCTTGTCCATCTCTTCCCAAGAATAGCAATCCCCCCGGGACGGCATTCAGCCGTCCCGATTTACTTTATCAATCCCTTAATGCTATTGATAAATTCATCAACTTGCGGTCTGAATTCTGCGATGTCTTTTTCTGAGGCCTCGAATATGATATCGTAGTCGGCCTTGTCGCGGAGGGTTTCCAGTTGTGCGAATATTCGGGCTTTGCTTGGGTCTAACTTTTTTGTCAGGACATACTCCTTGCTTAGCAAAGTCTTGGCTCCTCTATGTGAATTTACAGGAAATCCGTCGTTCACAAATAATGCCGCCACTGCGTAAAATGCTGAATAGTAAAGCCTATTGGCCGCTGAACTCCAGCATTGGTTTTCTATTTCCTGATCTGCGTTCTTTAATGTCCTGTCCGATTTCGACAGATACAACTGCACAATAGTCTCTCTGTTAAGATCACTTAGTCCCATAAATCGCCAGTTTGTCGTGTTCTACATTTTGATAATATGGAGTAATTTTTCTGTCCTCCCATTCCCTGAAAGTGTATAGTTGAGGGTTGATGTCCTCCGAGAATTGGCTTCCAAACAATATGAATGAATATCCGAATCTGTCGAAATCATCGGTTGTAATCTTGTCTTTATTGAGCAATACCAGCAAATCCCAGTCAGAGTTGGCGCGATAATCGTTTCTTGCCCTGGAGCCATAGAGCCAGACCTCGCTGTTTGGAATCATTGTCTTGCTGGCGAAGTCTCTCAATGTGTCTATGTTGAAAGTATTATCCATATTCTGTTGTTTTTGTTTGTTGCAAAGATATGATAATTATTTAGATAATAAAACAATTCCTCCCACAAAAAAAGGCGAAGCCGTTTCCCGGCCTCGCCTTCTTTATATAGATTAATCGAATAATCTTAGTTCACAAGTACATTGAGCTTGTTGTTGCTGAATTCCACCAGTCCGCCGTTGACCTCGAAGAATTTCTCATCGTCGCCATTCTGGACCTTTATCTTGCCTTTCTCCAGCGTGGAGATAATGGCTGCGTGGTTCTGCAATATCTCGAATGCACCATTGGTGCCGGGAAGGCTCACCAAAGTGGCCTCGCCTGTGTATATCACATTCTCCGGTGAAATTATATCTACTGTCATAGCGCTTAGGATTTATTATTTAGACTCCTTGAGCAGTTTCTCGCCCTTCTCGATAGCCTCCTCGATGGTTCCAACCAAGTGGAACGCTGCCTCAGGATACTGATCCACCTTGCCGTCCATGATCATGTTGAAGCCCTTGATGGTGTCCTCGATGGGAACCCACTTACCCTTCAATCCTGTGAACTGCTCGGCCACGTGGAATGGCTGAGAGAGGAAACGCTGAACACGGCGTGCACGTGCCACGGTAAGCTTGTCCTCCTCCGAGAGCTCCTCCATACCGAGGATGTTGATGATATCCTGAAGCTCGTTGTATCTCTGGAGAATCATCTTTACGCGCTGGGCGCACTCATAATGCTCCTTGCCCACAACGTCTGGAGTAAGAATACGTGAGGTGGAATCCAGAGGATCCACGGCAGGGTAGATACCCAACGACGCAATCTTACGCGAGAGCACTGTGGTGGCGTCCAAGTGGCTGAATGTGGTGGCTGGAGCAGGGTCTGTCAAGTCATCAGCTGGCACATAAATAGCCTGTACTGAAGTGATGGAACCGTGCTTTGTAGATGTGATACGCTCCTGCATGGCACCCATCTCGCTGGCAAGTGTAGGCTGATAACCTACCGCAGAAGGCATACGGCCAAGAAGCGCAGAAACCTCTGATCCAGCCTGAACGAATCGGAAAATGTTATCAATAAATAACAGCACATCCTGATTCTGAACATCACGGAAGTATTCTGCCATTGTAAGTCCAGTTTCAGCATCTCGCATACGAGCTCCTGGTGGCTCATTCATCTGACCAAATACCATTGTAGTCTTGTCAATAACGCCTGACTCCTTCATTT
>JAZUEG010000302.1:0-2482 GCA_045640025.1 Bacteroidales bacterium | reverse complement strand
TACGATCCGACTTATAGGAGATGCTTGGAGCCATTTTGCCTCCGTTGGCTTCCATACGGAATTTTATGGAATTCTTGGCCTTGCCGTCCTTGTCGACGAGCATTGAGGCGGGGATTGGGAACTCCATATTGAAGAAGCCGTTTTCGTCCATTGCGGGGTGCTCGCGGACACATTCCCACTTCTCTACGAGGGGCTGGTCGTCGATGTAGATGCTACAGATACGGCCTCCGTCGTGACGGGTGAAACGGAGCATAAGTGTCAAATTCTCAGTAGGAAGAGGCTTGGTGTTGTTGCTCTTGAGGTTGGTAAGTGTAAACGAAACCTTGTGGTCCTGAGGAATCTCGCGGTAGGCCTCGCTGTTGAAGTTGCCCTTGGCCCAGGTTGCGGTGGCCTCTATGATGTGACCTGCCTCGCTCTGCTGTTCGCCTGTGGCGATGAAATCGATGCTTCGTGCCTCAAGCGCGGCCTGAATGCTGTCGGCCTTCACCATTGGACTCTTGGCGTATTCCTCCTTGGTCTGGGCGTACCAGTAGCACGAATATCTGGCGTGCTGAATCTCGTAGAATGGCTGAAGCGTCAGGGCTGGCCACTCTGATTTGCCAACCTTGTCGGGCTGGATTGTGAACTGAAGACGGCTTACGTCCTTGGCCTTGATGCGGTTGAGGAGTTTGCCACGGTCGCCGATAAACATTGGGGCGGTGTTGAGCGATTTTCTGGAACCCATAGCGCCTGGCGAGTGACCCATACGGCTGTCGTCGGCGTACTCGTTGCGCAGTTTCTCGTATTGCAGACCAGTCTTTACGGCGTCGTCCTCGTTCTCGGCTGTGGTCTTGGCGGCCAGTAAGATTGGACCGTACTTAAATGCCACATAATCAGTGTAGTTAGGGCAATCCTCCACCTTGAAATCCATTGCGAAAGATACCTCCACCACGTCGCCTGCCTTCCATTTGCGGGTAATCTTCTCGTAACCTGGTGTCGCAGAGGTTGTTATGGCCTTTCCATTCACCCTGATGCTGAAGTTGCTACTCCACTGCGGATGACGCACTGCCAGTGTGTATTTGCCTGACTTGCTGATAGTAATGGTTGTCTTGGGCTCGTATGGGAAGTCGGTCTCCTGTTTCAGCGCAAAACGGCTGTTGCTGAGTGTTGTTGGGGTAAAGAGGTTAACGAACAGAGTATCAGCCGAATGGGTATATACAAAATGTCCGTATTTGCTGTGGTTCTCCATACCTGTGCCCACACAGCACCACATTCCGCTGTTTACCTGAGAATAAATCCTGTAGGCCTGAGGTCTCAGGGTTGTAAAGTAAACATAACCGCCAGTCTCAGGATCCTGAGTAGAGAGAATGTGGTTCCAGACGGCTTGCTCATAGAAATCGGCGTACTTGTAGTCGTGGGTGGCGTCGAAGAGCGATTCCGAGAGTTTCATCATATTGTTGGTGTTGCAACTCTCTGGTCCTTCGAGGTTTGTCATATAACTCTCGCAGTGGTCGCTGGGGAGGAAATGCTCGCCGATAGAGTTACCGCCGATGCAGACGGTGCGGTGGGTGGCCACGTCGTCCCAGAAATTGCGGACCGATTCCACGTAGGTCTTGTGGTTTGGGTTCTGGTTTTCGGGATCCAGTTGGCTGATACGCTCAAAACCCACAAACTTAGGCACTTGGGTGTTGGCGTGCTTGCGGTCGAGGAAGTGCTCGTTATATTTTCCTGATGCGTCGGCCAACATACCGTTCACGTACCATTGGTGGGAATATTTTACTGAAGCGTCGAGATATTTCTTGTCGCCGAAGATTTTGTAAGCGTCGGCCAGGGTCTCGTTCATTCCGCCGTGCTCCCAGCCGAGAATGCCCTGCATTTTCTCGTCGTCGAGTTTGGCGACCACGTTTATCGACCAGTCGCACAGTCTCTTATACATTTCCTTTGCGGTCTCGTTGCCTGCATAAACGTATGCGTCGCGCAGTCCTGCCAAAACCTTGTGCTGACAGTAGAAAGGCACCGTGCCTCCCCATTTGCGGAATGGCTCCAGGTCGCCCTTGTAAAGTCCGCGCCACATTTCGGTGTAAGGCTGACCTCCGATAAAGCCCTCCATACCCTCTGTGTTGCCGTTGTAGGCGTCCTGACAGTCCTTCATTATATCAAGGCAGTAAACGAGCCTCTCATTGATTTTGCCCGCCAAATCTGCGTACTCCTTGTCGTTTTTCATAGCCGAATATGCGAGCGCGAGCGCGGTGATGTAGTGTCCGCCCACGTGACCCTCAAGGCTCCACGAGTAATCGCCCCAGTTTCTGAAACTTGGGTGCTTTGTAAGCCAGTCCTGATACTTACCGCTATTGAGTTTGGCCTCGCGTACAAAAGGCGTCATCAGGCGGTCGGCGTCGTATTTCAGAAGGAGTTCTGCGTTCACCTTCATAGCGTTGCGCATAGGACCCGCCGTTACCTGCACCTCGCCAAGGTCGAAATGCTCAGGGTATAGAATGCTCTG
>JAZUEG010000301.1:0-2466 GCA_045640025.1 Bacteroidales bacterium | reverse complement strand
CTTTATGCCGCTATTTAGTCAAAGAAAACCAAAAGAAAACTAAGTTTGTAGAATTTCAAAGAATGGAACGTCCTTGGGAAGTTGAAAATGCCGCATAAAAAAAACAAGAGGCTGTCTCGCTTTTGGGACAGCCTCTTTTTTAAGTTTAAGAGCATTCATCAATAACGCTCTTAAACTCAAAAAGGAGTTTTCGAAGAAAACTCCGGCTCTTAAAAAAAAACTCTTATTTCTCTTAACCTCTTAGAGAAAAAAAATATTACTTAAACCATCTGCAAAATTAGTGCAAATACATTAATATTTATTAATAAAAATAATAAGTAATTGTAAATTTATGCATGCCCCTAACGCCTCGATTGTAACCAAAATTATTTTTGGAAAACTTCCAAAAATTTCGCAATTTTGCAATCCTGAAAAAACGTGAGTTCGATGAATTAAGAAAAAGATTTTTTGCTGATTTTTTGTAGATTTTGAGCGAAGCGACTTCCTCAAAAAATATGACTTCGCAGAAGTCACCAATTTCGTCGAGCTTTCATAAACAACACATTATTAATGAACAAGGAACTTACAGAATACCTGTCGCAGTTTATGCTTCCCGAGCGATACAACCAAATGCTCAAAGTATTGGCCGACAGGACCGACTACATACTTCCCGTGGTGGAAAACCTGAACCAGAGCCACAACGCCAACGCCGTAATCCGCACCTGCGAGTGTCTTGGATTTCAAAAACTTACGGTGATAGAGAACTTCCACGAGTTCCTCATCAACCGCGAGGTATGTATGGGCTCCACCAAGTGGATCGACATCGAGCGCTTCAACGCCAAGGAGAACAACACCGTGGAATGTATCACCGCGCTCAAGGAACGTGGTTATAGAATCATCGCCACATCGCCACACCCAACCAAGGGAATCACGCTCAACGAGTTGGACCTCAGCAAAGGCAAATGTGCGATACTCTTCGGATCCGAGAAGCCAGGCCTCACCAAACAGGCTCTCGAGATGAGCGACGAGTTTGTGACAATCCCAATGTACGGATTCACAGAGAGTTTCAACATCTCGGTATCCTGTGCCCTGATACTGCACAACCTCCGACAGAGGCTAAACGCATCCGGCATCAACTACCACCTGACCGAAGAAGAGCACTACCGCATCCTCCTCGACTGGCAACGCAAAAGCATCAGGGAATGTGATAAGATAATTACGAATTACGAATTACGAAATCCGAATTTCACTCTTGAAAAAGTAAACCTCGGACACCTCCGTAATTCGTAACTCGTAATTAAACAGTAGCGCATTCGTAATTCGTAATTCGTAATTCGTAATTAAATAAAATGCTTAACAACAGACAATTATTTCTGAACCACGTGGCTCAGACATCATTCAATCCCTTGCTGGAGGAGATAGACCACGCCGAGGGAATATATATGTACACCCCAAGCGGAAAACGCATTATGGATATGGTGTCGGGAGTATCAGTCTCCAACGTCGGCAACCGTCATCCCAACGTTCTCAAAGCCGTTGAGGAGCAGATCGGAAAATATATGCACCTAATGTATTACGGCGAACTGGTGCAGAGTCCGCAGGTGAAATTCGCCAAGAGAATCCTCGACTTTATGCCCGAGCCCCTCGACAACGTGTACTTCGTAAACTCAGGCTCCGAGGCCACCGACGGCGCGCTGAAACTCGCCAAGAAATTCACAGGCCGCAGCGAGATAATCTCCTTCCACAACGCCTACCACGGCTCCACAATCGGCGCAATGTCTATCTGGGGCTCCGACAAAATCAACGACGCCTACAAGCCTCTTCTCCCAGGAGTCAAACGCATCAGGTTCAACGAAATGGACGACCTCGGCCAAATCACCGAGCAGACCGCCTGCGTAATCACCGAGGCAATCCAGAGCGAGGCGGGCCTCATAATCCCGAGCAAGGAATACATCCAGGCACTCCGAAACCGTTGCACCGAAAAGGGTGCGCTCCTCATCATCGACGAGGTACAAATGGGTTTTGGACGAACAGGCAAAATGTTTGGATTCCAGCATTTTGACATCGTTCCTGATATCGTGACAATGGCCAAGGGAATGGGAGGCGGAATGCCCATTGGCGCCTTCGTGGCCAACAGAAAAGTAATGCAGTCGTTTATGAATCCGCCCCTCGGACACATCACCACATTTGGCGGACACCCCGTAAGCGCCGCCGCGGGTTTGGCAAGCCTCAGCACCATAGCCGACGAGCACCTCCACGAGCAGGCTCAGGCCAAGGGCGACTATTTCGAGAGCCTGATGAAAAAGCACCCCAAAGTAAAACGCGTATGGGGCATCGGCCTCTTCCGCGGCGTGGAGATGAGCGACGACTTCCACATCCTCGACTTTATGCACAAATGCATCGAGCACGGCATATTAATGGACCTCTTCATCTTCGCCGACCACAAATTCCGCTTCACCCCGCCCCTCATCATCACCAACGAGCAGA
>JAZUEG010000300.1:0-1717 GCA_045640025.1 Bacteroidales bacterium | reverse complement strand
TCGGCTGTGCTTCCCGATATCCAGCGCAGCACCAATCTCGTTCAGGAGATAGCCGCCGCCTGTTCCGAGCAGGCCAACGGCAGCCGTCAGATCAACAGCGCCATCCAGCGTTTCAACGAGACCACACAGCAGTTTGCATCTATGTCGGAGGAGGTGGCCACCAGCAGCCAGTCGCTCTCTGAGGAGGCCGACCATCTCCAGAGCATCATCAACAATTTCAAGCTGAAGGAATAGTAGTTTTGCTTACTATAAACACCAAGCCCACAGAATCACGGCAACTCCGCTGTTCTGTGGGCTTGGTGTTTTTTATTGTATCAGCTAATACAATTTAATCGTACATTATCTGGTAGTCCTTCTTGCGGCCTCGGGTCCAGAATTCCTGTGGAATGGCTTTCCAGTTGCCTGATGCGCAAGGCGTTACCACGCGTTTCTCTTCTATGTGCTTCATTATTATGTAGCGGAGATCCTTTACCGACGATGATTCTATCCTCTCGGTGAGGTCGTCGTGGAGGATGTGGGCGCCCTCTGTGAGGTGTCCGCCTCCGCCGTTGCCTCGGTAGCTGTTGATGGCCACTATGTAGGTCTCGTCGAGCTTGAACTCGCGTCCGTCGGTAAATCCGGTTATCGTGATCTTCTCACCGGCGGGCTTGCAGAGGTCTACGGTGTAGTTGATTCCCGATGCCGACGAGTAGTTGTAGAACTTGCCGGCTGTGCGGTTGTTGCCTTTCTCATCTACATCAAAGAGTACGAGGTGGTCTTTCTTGTCGCTCATCTCGTTGAACCACCATGAATACGAGTATTCCAGATAGTTGAGCACTTCCTGTCCGGTAAGCCTCATTGTGTAGAGCAGGTTCTCGAACTTGTATAGCTTGAACATATCGCGCACGCATACGGTGCCCTTGGCTATCTTGCTGTCGAATGTGAGCGGCGCGGCAAACGATATGTCGGCCCCGGTCTCGGCCAGCTGTATGGAGTGGATGAGGTCTACGAATGCGGAGTTTCCGAACATTGCGTCGCGGCTGCTGATGGTCCTGTTGAACCTTGCTATGGGCTTGGATACGTATTCCTTTATCATGCTGATGTAGTCGCGGTACCGGCGCATCATCTCGCGCTCGGGCTCGCAGCTGTTCATCTCCATGATGAGGCCTGTTATTCGCTTGTCGAGTATCTTGTCGCCGTCTTTCTTTATCTGTATGGATGCCACGGCGGCCAGACGGGCGCAGTTTTTTGGGTCGAGTATTATCACCTTCTGGCCCTCGCAGTTGCGTACCACCATGTTGAATTCCTGGTGGTCGTGGCCGGCAAATATGAGGTCGAATCCCGGAACCTGCTGTGCCACAAGGCTTGTGGCGTTTTCGTTCATGTAGTCCTGGTCGGTGCGGTTGTTGTATGAGTTGTCTACTCCCGAGTGGAATAGTCCTACCACGATGTCGGGTTTCTCCTTCTCCTTTATAATAGACATCCATTTCTTGGCGGTCTCCACCATGTCCTTGAATTCTATTCCGCTCCAGATGTTTTCCGGCAGCCATATTGGGATAGATGGCGTTATCAGTCCCATTACAGCTATCCTTACTCCCTTTCGCTCTATTATGGTGTATGGCTCGAAGTATGGCTCGCCGTTGTCTTTTCTCACGGCATTAGCTGCCAGCCATGGAAAATTGAATTCCTCCACGAGCTTGTCGTATACATCGTGGCCGGTCTCTATGTCGTGGTTGCC
>JAZUEG010000299.1:0-2959 GCA_045640025.1 Bacteroidales bacterium | reverse complement strand
CTTGTACGATACCCATTCGCCCTCGGTGTTTTCGGCTATGCACTGGCCGTTGGCCATGCCGTCGTCAAAATTGCCGATTACGAGGATTCCGTTGTAGTATTCGAGCATTCCGTGGCCGTTGGGGATGCCGTCCAGGAGGTCGCCGGTGTATTTGCCGTCCTTGGTGAGCACGATGCCGAATTCATTTGGATTTCCGAAGATGGGGTCTATCTCCGAGAGGCTGATGTCGCGGAGTTTCTCGCCGCTGCGGTACTGGCCGGGCTCGGGATTGTCGCTGCCCTTCTTCTCGAATACGCCCTGTCCGCTGAATTCACCGTTGGCGAATTTGCCGTAGTATATGTCGCCGTTGTTGAAAATCAGCGCGCCGTATCCGTGAGGCAGGTTGTTCTTGAACTCGCCCACGTATCTCTTCTTGCCGTCGGGCTTGCCGTTGTCGGCGTAGTCGTATGTGCCGTATCCCACGAGATTGCCGTCTATCACGGTGCCATTGTAGCGGTCGCCGTTCTTGTATTCTATGCGGCCCATTCCGTTTGGCATTCCGCCCTTAAACTGGCCGAAATATTTCTTGCTGTCGTCTACCAGTACGCTGTACGCGTTTTTGCAGTTGCCTGATACACAGCCTTTCTGGTTTTTGAGCGCGCCATTGAATTTTCCGTCTTCCCAGATGCCCCTCACCACCGAATCGGCCATTGTGAGCTCGCCGTATCCGTGATATTTGCCGTCCTTGAAGTTGCCCTCGTATATCGAGCCGTCGCTCATGGTGAGTTTTCCAAAACCATTGTAATTGCCCTTGGAGCTGTATCCCTCGTAGGTATTTCCGTTCTCGTGCCAGATTACGCCGAAACCGTCCTTGTCGCTTCCGTAGATGCATCCGGTCTTCTTCTTGGAGAAATCGTCCTTGTTGAACACGCCCGATTCCATCTTGTCCTTCTGTCCGTTTGGCAGAAACTGGTCGCTGGGTCCGTGGCGCAGGTTGTCCAGGAAATAGCCTTTAATATAGTATCCGTCGGCAAAATAGTAAGTACCCTGGAGAGTTCTTTTCTGGTCCTTGAATTCGCCGATGTATGTATCGCCGGAAGCCCAGTTCATGATTCCGTGGCCGTTGGGAATACCGTCCTCAAAGAATCCTGTGTATCTGTGGGTTTCGGTCTGATATGTACCGTAGCCATCCACGCAGTCGCCGCTGATGCATTGGGCGCCTGCCTGTGCCGATATCAGCATGGCGGCGGCCAGCGCGGCCGATTTGATAGTAGTGTTTTTCATTGTTTTTTGTAGTTTAATGGTTAAATTATTCTGGTCCAAAGATATAAATATAATTGCAAAAATTAGGCAAAAAATTAAATGTTTTAGCTGAAAAAAAAATTAAAAATCCTTGCTTTTACCAAAAAATGTATATTTTTGTAAATGTTTTTCAACTCCCAAAATTGATACAAAAATATGTTAGAGATAGGTACAATACATAGCCCACGAGGCAAAAAGGCGATACTCTGCGGCTCGGGCGAGCTTGGCAAGGAGATCGCGATAGAACTTCAACGATTTGGCGTACAGGTGATTGCGCTCGACAAATATCCCGACGCCCCCGCCATGCACGTGGCCTACAAGAGCTACGTGGTGTCCATGCTGGATGGCGCTCGCCTGCGCGAGATTATAGAGGCCGAGAAGCCAGACTACATAATCCCAGAGGTGGAGGCCATTGCCACTCAGACACTTATGGAGCTCGAGAAGGAGGGCTACAATGTAATTCCGACCGCCAACGCCACATTCCTTACTATGAACCGCGAGGGAACCCGCCGTCTGGCCGCCGAGTCTCTTGGCGTTCCCACCTCGCCATATAGATTTGCAGCTAATGTCGAGGAATTTACCGAGGCTGTTCAGGCTGTGGGCATTCCATGCGTGGTAAAACCGATCATGAGCTCGTCGGGCCATGGACAGTCGGTGATAAAGACATCAGCTGATATCGACCGTGCCTGGAAAATCGCCCAGGAAGGCGGACGCGCCGGCGCAGGAAAGGTGATCGTGGAGGGTTTCGTGAAGTTCGATTATGAGATTACGCTCCTGACGGTCCGCCATATCGGAGGAACCTCGTTCCTGCCTCCAATCGGTCACTATCAGAAAGACGGTGACTATCAGGAATCTTGGCAGCCTCAGCCGATGAGTCCCGAGGTAATCCAGAAGGCCGAGGCCATTGCCGAGAAGGTGACAACTGCACTGGGCGGACGCGGTATTTTCGGCGTGGAGCTTTTCGTTTGTGGCAACGACGTGATTTTCAGCGAGGTATCGCCACGTCCACATGATACAGGAATGGTGACGATGATATCTCAGGACCTTTCGGAGTTTGCGCTTCACGCAAGAGCAATCCTCGGTCTGCCTATTCCAAACATTGCGTTCCACGGCCCATCGGCCAGCAAGGCCATCGTAGTGGAAGGCGAGAGCAGCGACGTGGCATTCTCAGGCATGGAGAAGGCCCTCTCGCTCCCCGACACCTCGATGCGCATCTTCGGCAAACCCACAGTAAGCGGCCACCGCAGAATGGCGGTACTCCTGGCCCGAGGCGCAAGCGTAGAGGAGGCGCGAGCAAAGGTCCAGCAGATGGCGGATATGCTGAAGGTGGATGTGAGGTAGGATAGGAATTTATTGTTTATATAAAAAGCACCTGAAAGCCTTGCCTTCAGGTGCTTTTGTTTTATCTAAGATATTCCTTGATTTTTTCAAAATCAGCCGACAGGAATTCGGCAATCTCCTCAACAGATTGTCCAATGGCGAAAATTTTTTGGGCAGTCTTGCGGTCTTTCTCGGCCATCTGTTCCTGAAGCTCATTGATCTCGTTTTCGAGGTTCAGATATTTTTTGTAGGCGTATTGTTCCAAATCGAGATTTCCACGGAGCTGAGCATCCACCGAGGCCTTCTGAAGTGCCTTCATAATAGTTCGGTAATCGTCGGAATCGTCGAAAAACTCATC
>JAZUEG010000298.1:0-6270 GCA_045640025.1 Bacteroidales bacterium | reverse complement strand
AATTTCTCCAAGATAGATCCTCAGGATGTGGAGAGGTCTTTCAATGATTATTTGCTGGAAATGTTTCGTAATTTTGTGCAAAAGTATCAGGAATATTTGCCAAATTTAAATTATGATGAGTTTAAACAGTTAGAATCTTCCAATACTGCATTTACGAGACTTGACAATGCTGTTTCGTTGACAGATTACAAGATGTATGTCATTATAGATGAGTACGATAATTTTGCCAACACCCTGCTTGCCGAGAGCGAGAACGATTATATGACCCTCACTCACGGCGATGGCAAGTTCCGACTTTTCTTCAATAATCTGAAAGCCTGTACCACTGGTAGTGAGTCTTCTGTGGCAAGGATTCTTATCTCTGGCGTTACTCCACTTTGCCTGAGCGACGTTACGAGTGGCTACAATATCGGAATGAATATCTCGCTTGACAAAAGATTCAATTCGATGGTGGGATTTACGGAATCCGAGATTAGGCAAATGTTTGAGTATTACCGTGATGCGACTGGTGTCTTCGAGCATAGCATTGATGAGTTGATTGATATTACAAGGCCTTGGTACGATAATAATTGCTTCAATCACCGTTGTCTTGATGTGCATATGTACAATTCTGATATGACACTCTATTTCCTTAGTAATTATGTTTCTATGGAGGGAGAGTTGCCCGAGAAGATGGTGGACGACAATGTAAGGACCGACTACAATAAGATGGTGAAACTCATCAAGTTCGAGAAGACTTTTGGCGAGAAGGCAAGTGCCATTCAGACTGTCGCGAACGACGGTGAGATTTTCTCTCAGATAAACAGCGAGTTTGCGTTGAAGGACCTCGTGAAGTACAACAATCTCCTCAGCCTGATGTTCTATATGGGATTGCTGTCGATTGGCCGTTATGAGATGGGATGTCCTGTCTTGATTGTCCCTAACAACACTGTGCGTCAGAACTATTTCGATTATATGACCCACGTGTATGATTCCATTTTGGAGTGGAGGTCTGATACACACAAGATTGATGACCTTGGTCGAAAAATGGCTTGGAGGGGTGAGCACGAGCCAATGTTCAGATACATTGCAAGTTGTATGAGCGATGTATCGTCGGTGAGGGATTTCGCACAGGGCGAGGCTTTCGTGAAGGGCTTTATGCAGGCTCAGTTTGGAGCCAACCTCACATATTTCACCTCCGAGACCGAGAAGGAGGTCGGACACGGATACACCGATATCAGCCTGACTCCACGTCTTGGCGCTCAGCATAGGTATGTTATTGAGTTGAAGTATGTTAACCGTGATGCCTCAGAAGAGAAGATTGCCAAAATTCTCGAGGAGGCGCGTCCTCAGTTGGCTAAGTATATCTCTGATCACAAGGTAAAGGAGGAATGTGAGAAAAATGACTGGTATCTCCACGGAATTGTGATGGTATTCAAGGGCTGGGAAATGGTGAGGTATGAGGAGGAATAAAACAATTTCTATTATACAATGAGCAAGGTTTATGTAAATTCTTTTGTGCAGATTTCTGTGCAGAAACCGTTTTCTGAGGAGTGGATGTCTTCGCCATTGAGTTTTGAGAATCAGAAACTTGTGCGGATTCAGGATCCTGATTTCAAGCAGTTTTTGCCGTCGGCGGTTTGCAGACGAAATGGCAAGATCCTTAAGCGCGCTATGCTGGTTTCCAACAAGGCTTTGGAGGAGTCGGGGCTTGATTCCGTGGACGCTGTTGTAACGGGAACTGGACTCGGTTGCGTGGAAAACACTGAGGCTTTTCTTCAGGATTTGGTCCATAACGGCGAGGAATTCCTGAAGCCTTCGCTCTTTATGCAGAGCACCCACAATACTGTGAGTTCCACTATCGGCATAAACCTTCACTGCAACGGATACAACTCAACTTATTGTCACAATGGCATTTCGTTCGAGTCGGCATTGTTGGATGTGTTTCTTCAGATTCAGATGGGGCGGATAAATTCGGCCTTTGTGGGCGGGTTCGACGAGATGTCGCAGTCATATTTCCAAATCCTTGAACACCAGGGTTATCTGGGTGGCGACAGCAAGGGATTTGCTGGCGAGAGCGCCTGTGGTTGTGTGGTCAGCACCAAGAAAACTGACAATTCACTTTGCGAGATTTCCGCTGTAAGGATGTGCAACCGCGTATCAGCCGACGACCTTGAGCGCGAACTTCAGCATACTTTGGCTGATGCTGGTATTCAAATGTCTGATATTGATGCTATTATGACTGGTATTAATGGCAAGCCTGTCAACGATGCCGTCTATTACAAGAACCTTGAATATTGGTTTGCCGACAAGCCTGTTTTGCAGTATGCCAACATTTTCGGCGAGAGTTACTCGGGATTTGTATATGGCTGTTATGCGTCGGCGGTTTCGCTGAGAGATGGCCGTATTCCAGATGTATTGTTTGTTGAGAAGACAGACTCCAATAATCTAATTCCCAAGAACATATTGCTCTATCATCATTTTGCTGAGAGAGACCACGCCTTTATAGTTTTAAGAAAATGCTAAGACTTCTGATATTGTCGTTGTTGCAGTCGGCCTTGCTGGCAATGGGGCAGGTATTCCTGAAGATTGCGATGAAAAACGCTCCTAAATTCGCATTCACCTGGCCGATAATCAAGGATTATCTCACCAACTGGCCATTCCTCTATTGCGGACTCTCGATGGGCGCCGCGTCGGTGCTATGGCTCTATATATTAAAGCATTACGATTTCTCGATAGCCTATCCGCTCACAAGTTTCGCCTACTTTTTCGGAATGTTGGCCTCGATGCTGATTTTCCACGAGGCTGTGCCTTACACAAGGTGGATAGGACTGGGGCTGATTGTTGTGGGAACGTTTTTTTTGCTGAAGTGAGAAAAATATTTTCATATTCCCTTGCCAACTTTCGAATATATTCTTTATATTTGTGGGTGTAATATTAAATTGATAACAATGATGGATAATTCTCGGAATATTTTCATAGATAAGCATAGTGCTTTGTTTTGGTACACTCCACAGGCCAAGAAGCACGAAATCAGCGATAGTCTTTTGGTTGAGACAATTCTCAATTATGGCACTCTTGCTGATTATAAGGAGTTGTTGTCTGTGATGGGAGAAAAGAATGTTGCAAGTGTTTTCTTCTCGATGAAGGAACGTCAAAAAATGAATTTCTATCCTGAGATTTATCATTATTTTTCTTTGATGTTGGCTAAGTATGCATAAGGAGATTTTGAATTCTAAACAATTAGAACTCTTGCCGTTGATGTCGAAATTCAAACGTGAGTTCTATTTGGTAGGCGGAACTGCGATTGCGCTTCATATTGGACATAGGCGTTCTATTGATTTCGATATGTTTAAGTTTGCGAATATCAATCATAAGAAAAATCTTGACAAGATTTCTTCTGAGAATTGGGATTATATCGTTACTCGTCAAGTGTCTGAGCAAATGAATCTTATTGTCAATGAGGTAAAGATTACATTCTTTGAATATCCTTTCCAGATTGACGTATCAGAAAAATTCGAAAAGTTTTTCAGATTACCGAACCTTTTGGATTTGGCCTCTATGAAGGCTTTTGCTCTTGGCAGGCGCTCGAAATGGAAAGATTATGTTGATTTGTATTTCTTGTTGACTCAGCATTTCACCATAGAGGAAATCTCTAAACGTGCTTCCGAAATTTTCGAGGATCTTTTTTCTGAAAAGATGTTTCGTGTTCAACTTTGTTATTACAACGATATTGATTATTCAGAGGAGGTTGAATATATAATAGATAATCCTCCTACAGATCAACAGATAAAGGATAAATTGACAGAATTGGCTATGGCGATTTGATAGTGTGAGAAAAAATATTTTCATAATCTCTTGCCAACTTTCGAATATATTCTTTATATTTGTGGGTGTAATATTAAACATAAAACTATGACAAAATCGGTGCGTCTCGGCGTGCCACAAAGATAAATAAACATATTATTAATCAGCGTTTGCTATTTATTCGGTAATATCACTAAAACCTGAGAAACTTTAGAGCATTACACACGAATAAGTCAGTGAATGCCTGCGTCTTTGCGTGGGCTTGACTTATCTGTGTAGTGCGGGCGATTCTCAGGGCCTAAGTGATTGGATAGTCTTGTCCGCGCTTCTTTGTGCCCTTTGGTTGCCCGCACTTACTGAATGATAGGAAAAGCATAACACGTAGAAGTATGAGGGAAAAATTGATTCTGTTAAGACTTGTTTTGTTGTGTTTTTGTTCTATTTTGTTGATAGAGCCATTGTATGCTAATGTCAATAATGTGGAAGCAAAATATCCAATCAAGAAATTAACGCGCAAGAAAAAGGGTCGTGTCTATGACGAAATGTGGGGCGAGTATGTGGAAACTACCTATACAATTTCGGTTGATTATCCTATAATGGGTAATACTTTGGCGGAGAATAAGATTCGAAATACTATTGGGAAATGGTTGGGCTATGAGTCTTATCAAATGCACGATTATGACACAACAACTCTTTTGAACAAATTAGTTCAAGGAGGTGATTGTTCTGTGTATTGTCTTGCCATAAATGTAATTGCGAATGAAAATGATTATATTACATTTGTTGTAGAGGATTCCCAAGTTTTGCCAGGTGCTGTTTCTACAATGAGTAGCACAGAGGGGTACACTTTTCTAAAGTCTACAGGAGACGAACTGAATTCAAATTTTTTTGTTTATGGATCTAATAATTCAATTGCAACATTAGTTAGAACAGAACTATCTAAAATGGATTTGTTTTCGGATCCTAATGAGTATGAAGTGGGCGGAGATGTAGTAGAAGATTTTTATGTTTCCTCCGATGGAGTCCATTTTATTATACCAGGTACTTGCAATGCGGAAGGCGATGTTGATGTTGTTGTTCCTATGTATAAAATTAAAAGTTATATCAAGAATGAGTATTTGCCTTATTTTATTCAAACTTATAATTCATCAAGTAACAATTCAAATAATGCATTATCTATATTTGATTATCAAATATATGGCGTTTGGCAAGGTATATTTAATCATTCAGAGACTCTTGAGGATTATAATTTGAAAACTGAGAGCGTTTATACTGTCCAGTTTACAAATCAAAAGTTTTATGAAACACATAAAACCAAATTTACTGGTATGGGCAAGTATTCCAATGCTCGTTTTTCGTTTACTGCAATAATAACGGAAAATGGAACTTGGGGGCTGAATTCAAATACAATTAATCAAAAATATGATCAGAATTCTATTTCAGTCACTTTCGATAATACAGATTTGTATTCATCCCAGATTTCCCAAGATGATTATAAAGGTATTATTGCTTTGGAAAGTCTTTATGAAAGTTTGCACAAATTGGGCAGAATTGTTGATGCTAATATGACAGTGTCAAGTATATCTAATAATGTAATGTCAATACAGCAAGAAACTAGTTCTTATAAATTGAATAAAATTAGCGATAACAAAGAAACTAATCCGTTTGATGATTTATTTAATAGTTATAATTCTAATACAACTTCTACTTTTGATAATTCATATACAAATTCTTCTTGGAACGATAATTATTCTTATCCTGCCCAGTCAAGTGCAAGAGATAATGTGCCAAAAACACGTAAGGATTTGAGAGATAAAATCACCTCTTGGGGAAAATGTAGGACCGTGGCTATAACTAAAAAATCTGGAGATGTTGCAGTTTATGGGACCAATGGATACTCAATGATAAATGATTGTCCTTATGACTTTTCTTCAAAGTTGAAGGAAGTCCACGATGGCCATTATAAAATTAGTGATGTTGCTATCTCAGAGGCAGGTAGTTGGTTAATTGTATATGGTAATTGTGGTTTGAAATGGAATGGTATTCCTTATAGTTTAGAGTCGAGATTAAGGGATTGGAATACAAAACAATATACAATTCAATCCGTTACTTTTAACGACAAAGGGCAGTGGATTGCAAAATGTAATGGATATTATTCATCTTCTGATACTTGGATTCAAGATTGGATCAGAGAGGGTGTTAACCAATATGGCAGTTTTAAGACTGCCTGTGTTACTGATGATTGTATGGTTTTGGTTTTTGAGCGCGGTTATAAATATCGTGGTAGTGTTCCTGAGGGTTTGAAAGAAGCATTGAGAACTACAACTTTGAAAATTGCTCATATCAAAATTGCAGGTAATTCTTGGTTTTTCAGTGATGAAAACGGAAGTTATCGTTACAATATGTAAGTATATTGGAATATAATTATTAGATTCATTTTCGGGTCGCAAATGTATTGTTCCTATAAAAATATTTAATTTTTTT
>JAZUEG010000297.1:0-9429 GCA_045640025.1 Bacteroidales bacterium | reverse complement strand
GGCAAACGAATGGAAAACGAATGCCATTGGTTTTTGTTTGTGTAACACACAAATCCTCTCAAAAATCTCAATAAGTGTTGTTTTTTAACAAATAAAAATCTAAATTTGTGTGGTTTTATAAGGTATAAAAATCTCAAAAAGTGTAGATATGGAATTAAGAAGAAAGTTTTATGATACATTAAAAAACTGGAAAACAAAGAGTAACGGCAAAACTGCATTATTAATACAGGGAGCCCGACGTATCGGCAAAAGTTACATCGCAGAAAAGTTCGCTCAAAAGGAATACAAATCTTATATTCTTATCGACTTCAACTTTGTGGACAACGAGGTTAAAGACTTGTTTATCCACGACATAAAGGATATGAATATGTTCTTTATGAAATTAAGTGCAATTTATGGAGTTACGCTTTATCCAAGAGAGACTATTATCATTCTTGACGAGGTGCAACTCTTCCCTAGGGCACGTAGCGTGGTGAAATATCTAGTAGCCGACGGCAGGTATGATTACATTGAGACAGGATCGCTTATTTCCATCAAACAGAACGTAAAAGATATTCTAATTCCATCAGAGGAACAGCGTTGCAGAATGTATCCAATGGATTTTGAGGAATTTCTGTGGGCTACCAACAATAGTCAACTTGCTGAACTCATCAGAAATTGCTACGAAAAAAAATCACAATTAGGTCAGGCGCTTCATAGAAGAGCGATGAACCTTTTCCGTCAGTACCTCATAGTAGGCGGAATGCCTCAATCTGTTCTTACACTAATAGAAACCAATGATTTATCTGAGGTTGACATCATAAAGAGAAACATCCTTGACCTATATCGAGATGATATCAACAAACACGCCAAGGGATATTCTACAAAAGTAAAGGCCATTTTCGATGAGATACCCAATCAACTGAAAAATCAGAACAGACATTTCAAACTATCATCAATAGCGGACGGCGCAAGGTTTAAGGATTATGAGGAACCTCTATTCTGGCTTAGCGACGCTATGATTGCGAATAATTGCTACAACACCCAGGAACCCAACATAGGTCTTTCTCTGAATATGGACCGCACAATACTCAAATGCTATCTTGGAGACACTGGGCTGCTGATTAGTATGATTTTTGACGAGAATGCGATAGTAAGCGAGCAAATATACAAGAAAATCCTTATCGACAAACTTGAGGTAAATCTTGGAATGGTTCTGGAAAACTACGTGGCACAAACACTTGCATCAACAGGTCATAAGTTGTTCTTTTTCGCCAATAGCGACAATCAGAACAAGGAAAACAGAATGGAAATAGATTTTCTAATAGCCAAGAAGAACATAACAAACCGTCATAACATATCACCAATAGAGGTGAAATCTAGCAAAAACTACACACTTAATTCAATCAACAAATTCAGAGCGAAATATGGAGAATACATAAACACCCCATACGTTTTGCATACAGCCGATTTTGAAGAAAAGGACGGAATTGTGTATTTGCCAATCTATATGACTGGATTGCTGTAAAACAAAACCGCAACCAAATCTCGAAAAAAAAGTGAGATTTGGTTGTAGTTCTTGAAAGTAGAAAAGGAATTATCATAACGACACTATCGACGTTTTGAAATTCATATCCAACAGATTACAATGAGACGACGTTTTCTCCTTTCTAAGTTTGCCATTTTCCAAATAATAGTGATAAAACAGCAAATCATCTGCCTTATACTCTATCGACATCACCTCTTCCAATGTGTCAATATTCTCAAGACAATCCTTCATTTTCTCCTTAATTTTCTGCTTATTGCTTTTATTTCCCTCAATTTCGATAATCATTATAACGCTCTCATCGCGATCTACAATCGCTAAATCGAAATTATAATTTTCCTTTACTGTTCCGCTTTGAGCGAATTCATACCCTTCCAATGAGAAAATGGATATTTCTGGCAATACTTCCAAATCCTTTTCCCTTGTCTTAACGAATTTCTTTCTGATTGCAAAAAGCAAATCAGAAATTATCCTCTGATGATATATTTTATTTCCTGTTCCGTTCAATGGCATAGTATAAAATGTTTTAGGGTTTTGTTATAAAATTCTATTACTTAAGATAATTGCTGAGATTTAGGATTTTTCTCGGCTCTTCTCGCTTGTTGAGGAATATTCTGTTGATATCCTTGGGTTTGTAGCCTAACATATCAGACAGATCTTCCAATGTATAATCCAACTCTGTTAAATGAAGTTCCACCATCATCTTTACAATTTTTGGCTGGTCGATATCCACATATCCCAACTCCTGCTTACGCTCACCTGCATACGAAAGGTTCATAAAGTATTTCTGCTTAATGGCATCCGTAATGCAGCCCAATTGGTGGGCACGCATAATCAGTGCCTGTTTAGAAACCTTCCAATACTGCTTTTTGTATGGCAAGTCGTTGAATCTGAGACCAAGCAAATCCATTTTGCACTGCATTCTTGGCAACAAGAATTCACTTGCAAATCTGTTGGCCTCATCCTCTCGCTCATCCTCTGTCTTCTGCACACTATCTACTGAACGCAAATGCATTACCAAATGCCCCAACTCGTGCGCAAGGCTGAAACGCTTTCTATCATTGGGTGTTTGGCTATTGATCCATATTACAGGAGTGTTGTTTGCTGTAAACTTTGTAAGTCCATCAAACTTTTCAGTATCGGCATCAATAAAAAATACTACAATTCCATTTTTCTCGAATAGCGATACAATATTACCAATAGGGCCTGAACCAACGCCAAGAAAATTCCTTATCTCGAAAGCAATCTCTTCTGGAGTCTTGCCTGGATTAGGTTCTATAGAAGGAATTGACAATTCCGGAATCTCGATTGACTCAGACAATTGATCTATACAGCAACTCAAAATAGTGATATTGCCATCCAGTGCAGACAAATCTTTTGCTGAAATTGTCAAACGCTTTCTGTAAAACAAAGAATCATAAGTAGATTGCTTGAAATCCAATTCAAAAAAGGAACGTGAATACCCCAACGCATCAGCAATCAAGGACTCAAAAAACTCACTTACAGTAATCAAATCCTTTTCCATTTTTGACAATGTAGCCTGCGTTGTACTGATTTTGTCAGCCAACTCCTTTTGAGACATTCTCCTGCTTTCACGAGCAAGTTTTATATTCTTTCCTTTATACATAATTGTTATTGTTTACGTTTTTTCTTTGCACCTTCTTTTATTCTGAAATTTGGCTTATCATCAACACCCAAACCAACATCTGACAAAGGTTTCTTGACAGACAATGCTGGCGAATCCTGAGGAGTTAAAATTGCGAACTGATTTGCATTGGCTATCATCTCACAAATATCTACCACCCACTTCAACTCTTCTCCAACTCTATACACAAAATAAACTTGGCTCAAGTTACCATTTCCATCAAGCTGATATCCCAAGAGCAACAACGGTCTGTCATCGTCGCCATCAGCAATCTGATTATACCTACAAAATGACTTGTTAGTTTTGTTTATCTTAGGAGAATAACCCTTGTCAAGTTTTTTCACCCATATTGTATAGTTGCAATACTTAAGCAAAAAAGCCTCAGAACGATTTCTATACAATGTCATACCGTCGATACTGAGCATCTTGCTCAATATGGTCCTATGCAAGAAACTTGCGTTAAAAATAGGGTCTGAGTATGGTAAAGGATTTTCGACCACAAAGTAATCATAATCTTTTTGAGCCTCAACAATTTTTTTGTAGATTTCTCCAGAAATCGACTTAAATACCTCAATGCACTCCACGCTGTCGGCTATCTGTCGAGGAGAGAGAGTCTGATCAATGCTGAAAAGTTTTCCTTGCATATTTTCAATCTTAGTCTGTAAAAAAGTTTTACGACACATAATATTATTTTTTTTGAGTAATATGAATCACTATTAATTCACGGCACAAAGATATAAACAAAGATTTAAATCAAGAATATTTTCAGGAATATTGTTTTGTTAATTTATGTTAATTATTTACTTGAAACCATAAATTAAACAAATTACAAAGTAAATAATTTAACCAAACACAAATTAAATCATAAAAATATTCCTATTTCAACAACAAAGGCCATCTCAAAATCTGAAATAGCCTTCGTTATTTATATATCAACAAATTCCGAGTTATTACTTTAATAACTTCATTTGCTCATTATATCGCGGTGCGTTCTTTCCATAATAAATCAACTATTTTAATATTGTTTCTAAAGTAGTATCAG
The DNA here is from genome assembly GCA_045640025.1 of Bacteroidales bacterium. Lineage (GTDB taxonomy): Bacteria > Bacteroidota > Bacteroidia > Bacteroidales > UBA3824 > UBA3824. Next base: position 5,217 of record JAZUEG010000297.1, on the reverse strand, counting down.
TAAAACTCCTCCAGATCTTTAAGTCTATTGGTTTGTATTCATCAAACAATTGCTTAATGAATTGGATTTCGAACACCAATCTGAAATCAGTTTTATCTTCTCCAATCTGACCTTCTTTTCTAGTGCCGACACGAGCTATTTTTATCAGATACAAATCCCTAATACCCTTGCCCTTAAGATATGGAACAAAATAATACAACTCATTCAAATGAACAGTTGAAGGGAATTTCTTGCCCGTATAATAAATTTGGGCCGATTGCTCCTCATATTGTTTTATATTATCCTGCTTAACAAGACATATCAGACAATTCTTGGATAAGTCAATCTTCCTATTTGATTTAAATGAAATTTCAGACTCGCAAGCAACATAATTATTCTCAAGAATTGGAGCAACAGAATACTGCTCAAACAAACTCTTAAAATCTAGTTGCTTCACTTTGGAAGATTGTTGAACCCTTTTCTCTGAAGGCTTTACTAAATCTCTATCCAACCTTCTGTTCATTATCTTTTGCCAAATAGACCTAGCAAGTTGCGTTTCTTGCTTAGACAACCCCATTCCCTGATGAAGTATTATTTCATCAGTAAAATCAAGTATCTCGTCTGTACTGACTTTGGCACGAAGCATTCCATCAAGCTTGTCAAATATTTTCTCATTCTCTAAGCGGTATGGCATATAAATATCACCAACTTCGCTAGGCATCAACTCTAAACAACCGCCTCCGAAATTGCGTCCATATATTTCAGCAAAAGCGAATGACAAAGAATTATAATAACTCGCCACAAACGCTTTCTTGTTAACACCTTCTTTTATAAATACACGGTGCATTGTATCTGTTGTATACGCTCCTGCCTCATTCAAAACAAATTTAGGATAAAGATTGTTACGTCGTAAAAACAACGCATCAGATAATTTAATGGAGGGAATCACCCACCATTTGTCTCTGATACTTGTTTTGTATCCTTTGTTTACGCCTTCCTTTTCTCCATTACTTAAGTATGTTTTTACACCTTCGCCACCATTTACATCTGCATCAGGAGGAAGAATCAGTAAATTGGCTTTCGCACCAGACTCTAAATTAAGTTTCCAATCCTGCTCTGTAAAACATAAACTATTCACCTGAACACTTCGGCCAACCATTGGACGAGCATACTCGTCCAATTGAAACATTGTAACCACAGACTTAGAAACCGTGAAGTAATCGTTTGAGCCTGTAGTTATGCCGACCTCAACATTGGCAAAATCAGAAATCGATTTTGAATAGCCATTTTTGACTTTCTCCAATAAATCTAATTCCTCCTTGTCCAAAAAATAATATGTCCATTTATCAGTATGGAAATCAATATCCTTACTAGGAAACTTTATTCTATTGGGATCAAGAGTCAAAAGTTCATCTGTATTTTTAACCTCGATATGCTCAATTTTATGATCATCTGATCCATTTTTTTCACATAACAATAGAACAACTTCCTGCTGAATTTCTTCAAAAACCAAGTCTTTGAAAGATATAACATTAATTTTATTGAATGTTTTTGCAAGATACTGACGAAGCTGTTGAGCATATTTCACCATCAACAACTCAGACGGAATCACAAAACCCATTTTACCGTTAGCCTTCAACAATTGAGAACTGCCAACAACAAATGTTACCCAGGCATTAGTAAGTTTAGTCCTTTTCAGCTTCACTTTACTAAAAATCTCATCAGCCAACACCTGCTGTTTTGCATCATAATATTGATAACGAATAAATGGTGGATTTCCAACTACAACATCATAACGCAAATCAGTGTCAAGGCAAAACCTATGGAAATCTCCGCATACAATATTAGAATTGCACAACGAAATAGCTCGGGCTTTTTCTGCCTCTTCCCTTACGAATTCAACTGCTGTGATACTCCTATATTGCATATTACCTTTGGATATACAATTCAAAAACACACCATCACCACAACTAGGCTCAAGTATATCGCAACAATCACCATCTCCAATTGCCCAACGAAGAATAAAATCTGCAATTGGTGAAGGTGTGTAATATGCGCCTCTCAGCCTCTGTTCGGTAGCATCCTCAATTAGTAGCATACAATTCTTTAATTTGTGGTATTTGTAAAACTTCGTTATCACTCATTCCATAAAGTTGATTTATGGACTTCTGCTGTTCTTGTTTAAGTGCGTTAAACTGTCGCTCCAGAGGAACTAATTTTCTCGGATTACCATTGCAAGACGCAATCTTATCACCTAAACGAATTAATGTTCTCTGTCTATTAACAATATCATCGTGCTTAGCAACTTCTTCAGGATCGGAAAAGTCAATCGCTTTAATTGGCATTTGTTTCAAAACCTTTGTTCCTCGGGCAATATATCCTCCTCTGAATATTTCACCATATAGAGAAGCCAGCCACTCTACTTGTATAGAACCCAATATTGCCTGAATGTAATAAATTGAGTATCTGCAAGACGGAGGAACACTAATTAAGCAATAACCAGCGGTGCCTCCCGATGACACTAAAGAGCCTTCGTGGTCAATTGCGTACTTTTCGGATTGAGCCAACACTCCTACAATTATCTTCTCCGCTATTTCACAAGCCTCAAGACTTTGGTGTCTTCCATAACGATACCATTCATTCTCAGTTTCAGGTTTGGGCTGAATATCTCTTGAAGACTTTGACAACAAATCTTTTGCATCCATCAAGAATGCATAAAGTAATGGATACGCTCTTTTAATTGTATCCAATGGCAATAAATCAAGGTGCCCCAAAGCATTTCTCTTATATGGGAATATTACCCTTGCATTCGGAGCAAAAGTCCTATAAGTATTCAAAGAATCAACACCTTGAGCGGTCTTAAAATATGGCTTGGTCACAGATTTTTCAATTTGATACTCTTTACCATTAAACTTAGCCTTGAATGTATAAGTATTTCTATCTTCGCTTTTTGGAACAAAAATATAAATTTGGTTGGCGCTGGTTTGGATACCATTAAAGATATTATCATCTCCTACAATATCAACCAAAGGTTTCGATTTCAATGTAATAGCATCAAACAGCCTCTTATGCCTGTCAGTATAAAGAATCCAAGTGTCATTTGACAAAATCTCAGAATTCCTCATTCCAGAAGATACAGCACTACTAGAGCGGACTTTCCATTTTGAAAAATTATCAACCTCTGAATATTCAAAGGAATTATGTTCCTGATTTCCAAGTACGATAATACAAGTATAATTTGATTTGTCCTCAAAAACCTGGTATGCGCCAAACGAAGTAATACTTTTCAGGCATTTCAGTTCAGAAATTAATCCACGCAATTTCTTTGCAGAACCAACCTTCATAAATTTGCTTGGTACAATATAGCCAAGAAATCCACCAGCCTTCAAAAGACTTAATGCTCGTTCTATAAACAAAAAATACTTGTCATATTGCTTATAAGCACTTACGAAACAGTCGTCCTTCTCATAAAGTTTTTTCTCTTGCGGGGTAAACTTCTTAATATCTTCCGTTTTCATATACGGAGGATTACCTACAATAAGATCAAACTTCATAGTATTCCAATCGAATGGATTTACCTCTTCAATGAGTTCCTCTGGGACAACATCAGGAGACAACAAACTATTTCCAAAGAATATATTGTTATCAAGTTTGGGCAAAATCGGATGATAAGACGACAAAGAATCTTCAGTCTCGCCTTCTAAAAGTTTCAACAACAAACCGAACTTACAAGCCTCAACGGCATTGAAATCCTTATCAACGCCATAAATGCAATTTATTAACAAATTACATTTAGTCTTATAATTCAATTTATAAGTATTTATGTTAGTTTGAACAAGTTTTGTTCTATCGTTTAATAGATAATAATCAACTAAATAATCACACAAGTACTGATACAATTCCAAAAGGAAAGCACCTGAACCACAGGCTATATCAGCACATTTTAACTCTTTGATTTGTTGATCATTCTTGTCCAAAACAATATTTGCTAAAGTTTGTGACAATATTTCACGAACCACAAAATTGGGTGTTGTGACAATATCACGCTCCACATTCTCAGGCTTATCAACAATTGCCAATTCGCCATTGATTAAATCCAGTTTTTGAGCAAGGAATATTTCATATATCTTGCCAAGAATATCAGATGACAAAACAGCAAAAGAATATGGGCATTCTGGATAATACAGTTGTTTAATTATAGTCCAAAAAGAAGAACTAATATTGCAAACTAATTGCTCAGAAAGTAACTCATCAAACAAACCTGAATTATATCTTCTGTCTGCTTCTCTAAATTTTGATATCAACTCTTCATATTTGTCATTGTCCGCAATAGCAAGAAGATCTTGATATGTTTCTATATTTCTATCCTCACATACACGCAAGAATAGTATTTTGTTTATATAACTCTGAACAACATCACCTAACTCAACAATCCCAATTGTTGGGTCTGCTTCTAAAATTTGACGTCCCAAAAGCAATCGCCATTCATTAATTTGCACAAGAAAACGCTGGTCAATATTTATATGGTTGATAGTAGGAATAATATCTTGCCAAACATCGTCAAACTCACCACTATATACACTTTCTCTACCAAAAGAATGAATCAATTCTTCGGCTAACAATTCATAATCAGAATAATGATATTTTTTTATTAAAGCCTTGTCCCAATCGTCATTTTCCTCAACAGGATAAGAAGTGTCATAAATTAACAAATACTCAAAATTAGACAATAAAGACACCTTCAATCCAGCTGTATAACCATAGCGACGTACTTGTTTCGCAGGTTCATTGTCATTTATTATATTAACAGAAGTTTTCTTCGCCTCCAAGAAAAACTTTCTTTCTGCGAATAAGCGAAATGTATAATCAGGCTTCTTGGAATGTGTACTAGCATTTGCACGCAAAGACTCTTCAAGCAAAACCTCTCGCTCATTAGTATTCTTACCAGAAACATTTCGTATATCCCAACCAAGAATCTCAAACAAAGGATCAAGGAATTGACTACGCAACTCAGTTTCATTGAAACGAGAAGTGATATAAAATGACCTATTTTGTTCATATTTTTGAACAAGATTATGTATTTGCTGTTTAATGTCTTGCATAATAAAAAAGTAAATTAATACTCAAATATATTTAATCAAAAAACTGAATAAGAAATATAATTTAATAATTTAATATTTTAACCTTGCAAAAATATAAAAAAAAATCCAATTTTTTCAATTTAAAAAAGTGCCAATC
>JAZUEG010000296.1:0-5786 GCA_045640025.1 Bacteroidales bacterium | reverse complement strand
AGGTCGGGGTTAATGGGTTTATTCCACAAATTTCGCCATACCTCTCACGGCGTGCCTCAAACTTCCCACCAACTCCTGCGACTCCTGAATCATATTGATAAACAGAATCATAGCCTCGATATTGGCCTCGTTGTTTTGCAGAGTGTCCAGGATCTCCTTTCTGAACAGCGACAGCGAATCCTGAAGTTCCTGAGCGTTGGCCCTGAAGACCTCCACGCCATCAGCCTTAATGTCCTTTACCAGCGCACTGCCATCGGCAAAACAGTCAACCACTCGGTTTCTGAAATCAATGAACTTGCCCACAAACTCACGGGGAACAGGCAGGAACGAGTTGCCGACGTGTTCACGGCAAGGGTCGTTGATACTTCTTAGGCAGTAAATCATCCTCTGACAAGAATTGTTCGAGAGATAAAACCACGTGTTCCTCTCCAGCGCCATCATCGGATCCACATTGCGCATCGCCACAATCTCCTTCCTGCGGTTCTGCTTGAAGGTTACACGGCGGTCCTCAATCACATTAGCGCTCCGTTTCAACTGCCTGTATTCCTGTGCGAAAAACGCATCAGTAATCACCCTGTATTGCTGAGCCACAAAATCAATGTGGTCGAGATTTGTCATCACCACGTGCTTGCCCAGGAGAACAAAATTATTCGCCTTGTCCTCACCCTTAATAATCTGACTGATAAGCACATTCTCGGGGCCCTCGGTCTCATCCTTGTGGAATTTCAGGTTGGAGCGGACAATCACGAAAATGGCCACCAAGATCATCACAATCATAGCCACCGAACCGCCAAACCACGCCATCAGCACCACGATACCGCTCATCAGAAACGCCACCAAAGCCGTCGCGAACCATCCGCCAATCACCGAGAACACGCCCGTAATTCTGAACACCGCGCGCTCCCTCTGCCAAGCCCTGTCGGCCAAAGACGAACCCATCGCAACCATAAAAGTAACGTAAGTTGTAGAGAGCGGAAGTTTCAAAGAGGTTCCTAACGCCACCAGCAAGCCAGCTAATACCAAATTAATACTTGCCCTCAAAAGGTCGAAAGCCTTGCCATTCTGATTTCTTGTCTCATAAACATTAAACCTTCTGTCGATGAAATTCGCAACCTTCTCGGGCACCACCTTGTCGACCGCAATCGCTAATTTAGTAGCGCCACGCACAATTCCACGCGCAATACCAGAAGATCCAAACATCTCGTCGGCATTGTCCTGACTTCCCAAGCCAACCTCAGTCTTGGTGACATTACGCGATTTTTTGGAGAGGAAGAGCGCCAAAACCATCACCAAACCCGCGCCGAGAAGATACCATATTGGAGTGTGAGCGCTGTCCTGAAGCGACTTCATCAAGAAGCCCTCGGGATTGCCCTCGCCGTTCTGCTGAAAATCCATAAAAGCGTCCAAGCCCGTCAGCGGAACACCCACAAAATTCACGAGGTCGTTGCCCGCAAAAGCCATCGCCAACGCAAAAGTTCCCATCAGCACCACGGCCTTCAGTATATTTATTTTTATTGCTGACAGCACCAGCATTATTGTGGCTGATACTCCGAAAATACCTGTCAGGATAAAGAAAGTGTTCTCTGATATGAAACTCTTGAAATCGGGAGTCATCAGACTGCTGTCCTTGAGGCCCTTCACCAAAAGAAAATAGAGGATACAGGTGCTTGCTATCGCGCCGAAAATCACAAGTTTAATCCTTGTGCTGACCTTCTTGTCCTGATACGTGAAAGTAAAAATGCACCTCGTAATCCACATCACTAAGCTACCGAAAACAAACGCCACGGCCACCGACACGAAAATCGCGATAATCACGCTGATAGCCTTGTCGGTATTCAGGAGAGTAGCCACCTGCGAGAACTCCATCTCGCTCGATTTCAGCACCTTCACGCTTGCCACCGCAAACGCACCGCCCAACATCTCAAACACCATACTTACGGTAGTTGAGGTAGGCAGACCTAATGTGTTGAACACATCCAAGAGGATCACGTCGGTAATCATCACGGCCAGGAAAATGCAGATTACATCGTAAAACGAGTAATACTCAGGCGTAAAGATTCCGTGACGCGCCACATCCATCATACCGTTGCTGAGGGCCGCGCCAGCAAACACACCCACAGCGCTCACGCAGAGAATAGTCTTGATACTCGCCGCCCTGCTTCCCACGGCCGAGTTCACGAAATTTACGGCGTCGTTGCTGACACCCACAAAGAGGTCAAACACCGCCAACACTATCAAAAATACAATGATAATGAGAAATATACTTTCCATACTTTTAAAAAGAATTAAGTGATTTATTCTGCCACAAAATTCCGGAAAGGATATTACAAAATTGTTACAAACGAGTGAAAGGTGTATTACGGAAAAAACGTAAAAAAAAGATTTTTTGCAGATTTCCCGCAGATTTTGAGCGAAGCGACTCCCACAAAAAAAAAGAGCCACCGCGAGGTGGCCCTTAGTAAAATAATATGATAATAAACAATTTATGCCTTGGTGGAATTGTTCTTGATATATTCATTAAGTTCGTTGACATCAAGATTCATACTCTGAGCAATTTGTTCAACAGACATTGCGCCAAACGCAAAAATATTGAAAGCGGACTTAAGGGCATTTTGATGAGCCTCCTGACGAGCCTCTTGATAAGTCTTCATACGCTCATCCTGTCTTGCCTTTTTCACTTTATGCTGTATTGTATTGTAATAGCACAAATAATTATCAAGGCTCTCGTCGTATTGCAACTGCTGAGCCTCGGTAAGTGCTGAGTATTCCGCTATCTCGGCCAATCTCATAAAGAGTGGCTTCTCCTCGATGAATGGCAATGCTGTTTCCATAGTTGACATATTTGCTAAAATGTAAAACCATTTGTCCATAATAGACTTGCAATCCTTCTCCTTGATTTCCCTGTAGAAAGGCAATTGGACTTTCCAATACTGAAAAATCTCCGAATCAATCACCTTGTCGTCGGTATCCATCAAAGCGCAATGCGATAAGGGTTTGGGACGGTTATCATCCTTGAAATTCATAAAGAACACTCCGTAGATATTCTTCATATGATAATTCCAGGGAACCTTAACCTTCTCGCCTTTCTTATTTATCTCCTCCCTGTATCCCTTTTTCTGCTGACGAGAGGTAACGCGGGCCATATAGAAAACCACTCGGTCGGAGAAGTAATCCTGCGACTCGTTCTGCATCTCGATGATGAACTCCTCACCGCTTTGGGCACGGCAATGAACGTCGAAAACCACTCGGCGTTTGTCCATATTGTTCTCTATTGACTCGTTCTCGCATATAACAACCTCCTCGATAACGAGGTTGATATTCTTTGAATTCAAAAGATCGTTCAAGAATCCTCTCGTTATCTGCTCATCGGTAAAAATAAGTTTGAAACCGTAATCAACAGCGGGATCAATATACCTTGAGTGCCAGGGTTTTGGTGTCTTTGCCATAATCGCAATTCTATTTTCCGCAAAAATATCTAATTATAACAAATCAGCAAAATTTTTCGGGAAGAAAAATTTGGAAGATTGATAATTGATTCGTTGCGGAATTTGTTTTTGTCGAGAACACGGGGCCGACGAAAACGAAATTGGCGTATGAAAGAGATCCTTCATCCAGAGCCTGACGAAGGATCATCTACTGCTTTTGCGATTTTTACCCAATCCTCTCGGAAACTTGGGTTGGTTAATAGATATACGTAGCCTTTCGTTTTTTTAATTCTTTTTAATTTGCTGTACTTCCAATTTATGAATAAACTTATTCAAAAAGAATACAGCTACCATAAAGTACTCTTTATACATTCCATCCTTTTTTGAGGTCCAATGTTTTAATTCCTTTTGTAATGAACTAATATTGTATTTTTTCGCCGAAACCAACTCTTGTCTACGTCGCTGTATAGTTCCAATTATTTCAGCACGCCCTTTTACAAGTTTTTCAGTATTCAAATTCAAAACATCAGTTAAATCATTTGCAATTTCTACATCATTTGAGGTGATTGTTCCATCCGTTTTGTATATAATACTTTTTTCTATCGGAGAAAGCAAATCAATTTTTTGCAATTCTTTGTTACCCTTGAAGGTGTCACAAGTTTGAAACTCCAGTTTAGATCCTTGAAAGCCAGTACAAGCAACAAATAAATTTTTATAAGATAAAGTAAGGTCAGGGTATCCATTTGTACCATTGTAAATATCTTGACATTTATAGTGTTCAATCTTGGAACCAGGCAGTTTCTTTTCAGGAATTCGACGCATACAATAGCAACAAATATATCCCTGATCAATCAACAACCTTTCTCTAAGTTCATCCTTAGGCAAATTATCAAAAGACGAATTCGACAATGCCCTATGATTAACAAGAGATTTAGGCTCTCCGCTTTTAAATATTTGTTTCATTGTCAAACTCCTCATCTTTTAAATAATCCAACATTGCATTTGCACGTATTAAATCGGGATCGTCACTTTCAAGCAAATCCTCAAGTTCATTATATAATTTTTGGGCATTAGGAAGATCTTCCTTTTCGATGAAATCCGACAATAATGATATTTTCTTTTCAATTGCCTTCACTCTTCTCCCGACACCCATCAAATCATAAAGAATAGCATTATTATCCTTACCGTAATACTTTGGGGTGTTCTCCTGCAACTTACCATCATCCAAAATATGAACCTCGGCCTTCTCTGCATTGCCCAGCATCAACGGGCTATGTGTAGTAACAATAGCGCACGATCCATTCTCCGTTGCCTTGGTAAGCGAAGATATGAACTCCCTCTGCCATTTTGGATGAAGGAATGTATCGGGCTCATCGAGGAGAAAAAGGGTTCCTGAATTGTTAAACACAAGTGTATAACCCAAAGTCAATAATTCTTGCTTTTGACCTTCTGAGATTGTTTCCAAAGAGAATTCATTGCTGTCTCCCCATAAAATATCAACACTGGATAGCAATTCGTTGTGATACAAATAATACAGAACATCAAAAACTTCCTTGGGAGATATGTCAGACTTGAACTCTCTAAACATATCTGTAACCTGCAAAGTTCCCGTCAATTCAAAATTGTTATCATATGCTAATAAGGTATCGAAGAAAACCGGTGCTACTTGACCTTGAAAATCCTTTGAATACTTCTCGTATTTTGGACCTTTATGGAATTTGATAGCACAACCATTGATATCGCCTCCAATTTTGTCCAATATAATTTTTGCCTCTTCATTTTTTGAAAACAACAATGCTAAATAAATGAAACCCATATATTCGTTTCTAGAATAATAGAAAACATTACTTGGCAAAGAGAATGGTTTCAATGAATGATTTTTGTCATTATTTCTAATAGCATCCACATAGATAGTTTCAAAATGGCAGACCAAAGTTTTCAATCTATCTGTAATACCGGCATAATTGATGACAATCTGCGACGGCAGATAAAACCACAAGTCCTTTAAAGGAACTTTGTGATTAGAATTAAACAATTCTATTTTCCCATTTCTGCACATAATTGAAATGTTAAAATTGTTTAATCCTCTAATGATATGATATCTAAGATTGAAATCGCTCAAAGGAAAATCAATGATTTGTTTATGGGTTAACCATTGCAAATACAAAGACGCAAAAACATTAGCCACAAATTCCAAAAGACTTGATTTTCCACTACCATTCGCTCCTATTAGGATAGAGTTGTTGCTATTAAATGAAAGGATTATATTATTCAAAATCCTGTAATTAACAATGGATAATTCAGAAATAGAAAAAGCACTCAATCTAACCGAAGGTGTACTATTATCTATTGAATATTTTT
>JAZUEG010000295.1:0-1782 GCA_045640025.1 Bacteroidales bacterium | reverse complement strand
AGCTTAAGGAGTACTGCGAGAGCAAGGGCTGTCCTTTCACCTGCGACAGCAATCCCGAGGCATACGACAGCGAGGCTCAGATTTTCGACATGGGCGGCGCGTCGGGTCATTTCACATACATCGAGGATCCCGACGGCAACCTCATAGAGTTTGTTGAGACATATTTTGTGCCCATCGTGGCCCGTTTCGGCTGGGGACTCAATCTCAAGAAGCGCAATCCCGAGAAGCCTCTTCCAAACCTTCTCGTAAAGGGCCTGAGATTCCTCCGTCAGGATGGAGCCTACTCCAAGGGCGACAAGGCCAAGGAGAAGACCCGCATATCCGACGAGTGCGCCGAGCGTATCAAGAAACTTAATTCAGAATCCAACAGCAATCAGTAAAAACACAAATCATATACATTAATCAATGAGTACCAAATACTACTTTGTCTGCAAGAGCTGCGGACACAAGATCGGTGATTTTGCCGAGTGGTTCCAACTCGGTCAGAAATGTCCCGAATGCGGCAAGAATTTCGTAGATGTAAAATACAATGCAGGTCCTGAGCGACTCAAGGAGCTGATATTCACCAATGACGAGGTTGAGAGCCTCTGGCACTACTTCGATTTTCTTCCCCTCGACAACAAGGAGAATATCGTATCGGCCGGCGAGGGTGTTGGCGGCATCGACAAATGGGATTTCCTGGCTGAATTTGCCAAGAAGCAGTATGGTCTCAATATCGAGGTGTATGCCATGCGCCACACCTTCAATAATGCTACCCGCACATTCAAGGACATAGCCGGTACTCTGGGAGCATCGGTGCTCAAGGAGTGCGGCATCAAGGATTATGCAGTGGCATCTACCGGCAATACAGCCAACGCATTCTCTCACTATCTGGCCAAGGCCGGCATCAATCTCTACGTATTCATGCCCAAGGACGCCGAGAAGGAAAACCTCGCTTCGGTATCAGCTTACGGACAGAGGGCTGTGGTATGCGATGGCGACTATGCGTTTGCCAAGAAGGTGGCCGCCGATTTTACAGCCAAGAACAATGTGATGATGACCATCGGCAACATTGATCCTATACGTGTGGAGAGCAAGAAGACTTGGGTATACAACTGGCTGCACGCCATCGGAAAGATCCCTACAGTATATATCCAGGCCCTTAGCGGCGGCACAGGCCCTATTGCCGTGGAGAAGGCTCTCGACGAGGTGGCCCAGATAGGCTACACCACACGTCCAAGGTACATCTCTGTACAGCCAAGCCTCTGCGATCCAATGACTCAGGCATGGGAGAAGGCCAAGGCCAACAATTTCCCGGAGGGCTGGCAGAACGATTATCCAAAGATTCAGAATCCAAAGACCAAGGTTCAGACCCTCGGCACCGGTATTCCAGGCACATATCCCATCATCGCCAATATCACCAAGAATTCAGGCGGCGAGATTATCTCATTCGATGAGAACAAGACAGCTGATGTGGCCCGCCTGATAGCATACAAGACTCAGGAGAAGATAGGTCCAGCTTCGGCTATCTGTATGGGCGGTTTCTTCGATTCGCTCAAGAAGGGCTTGATAAAGGATGGCGACGTTGTGATGATAAACATGGGCGAGGGCATAGAGCGTGCCGCATCGTTCCTCAGCGAGCTCGTTACCGACAACTCTCTCGTAAAGAGCGCCGACGATATCGAGGTCTTTGACCGCGCCGCTCTGGAGCAGAAACTCTGGGACGCCGTTAAGTAATATTGTTTCAAGTTCTTGCATATCCCGAGCGCGCGGGCTATCAGCTCGCGGGTGTCAAGAAAGATG
>JAZUEG010000294.1:0-1601 GCA_045640025.1 Bacteroidales bacterium | reverse complement strand
AAGGCTTCGCGCGAGTATCTCCACAAGTCGATAGACAGCATCACAGGCCTGAATCCCGACTACAACAACTAGGACGGATCTATGATGGAGGCCCGCTGGATAAAGCCCGCCTTCCGCTACGACTCCTGGCGCGTGCCTATGAACATGGCTCTCGATTTCAGCTGGAGCAATGCCGACCGCGACTGGCAGATGAAGTACGCCGAGACCATCCAGAACTTCTTCTACAGTCAGGGTATCGACAGCTATCTCGATCAGTATCAGATAGATGGATCGCCCGTAGTGGACACACTTCAGGCTGGCAACGGCGACGCCAAGGTTGTGAACCTCCGTCACTCTGTGGGTCTTGTTTCCACCTTGGCCGCAGCATCGCTGATGACCAACAATCCTCATGCTCAGGAATTTGCCGAGCGTCTTTGGAACTCTAAGAATGAGCCTTACGGGGACGGCTACTTCGACGCCTATTACGACGGCCTGCTCCGCCTTTTCGCCTTCATGCACATGAGCGGCAGGTATCAGGTGATAGAGAAGAAGTAAAAAAACTTCTGTCAATCAACTCATTACAACAACAGCACGGTTGTCATCAGATAGCCGTGCTGTTTTTTGTTGTGTTCTGTTTTTGTGTTTTTTGTCAGCTGATACGTAATATTTACGTGCCAAAAATTTGAAAAATATTGTGTAAAAAAGGATAAAATGTTTATTTTTGCGCAATAAACGGAAAATTGATATGATAGATTCGGTTTTGGGATTTCTAAATTCCTGCAATACATATATCTGGGATGTTACGATAGTGCTTCTGATAGGCTGTGCGCTGTATTTCACATGGCGCACCAAGTTTATACAGCTCAGAATTCCGGGTGGCATAGTCCGCGTGTTTGCCAGCCGCGAGGGGCGCGACAAGGAGAATTCCATTGGCGCTTTTCAGGCTTTTGCCACATCGCTGGCCGGCCGTGTGGGCACTGGAAACATAGCCGGTGTGGCTTCCGCAATTTTTGTGGGAGGTCCCGGCAGCGTGTTCTGGATGTGGGTGATGGCTTTTTTCGGAGCGGCTACGGCTTTTGCCGAAAGCACTCTGGCTCAGCTGTATAAGCGCAGAGGGCAGGATTCTTTCTACGGCGGGCCGAGTTATTATATGAAACACGGCATCAAGGTAAAATGGATGGGCGTGCTGTTTTCGGTTCTTATGCTCTTTACCATGGGCACAGCCAATCAGCTGGTGCAGAGCAATACCGTTAGCATTTCCATAAGCGAGTTTCTGGGCGTGGATCCACTGTGGGTGGGCCTGGTGCTTATGGCGGTTACTCTGGCGGTAATATTTGGCGGTGTGCAGCGAATAGCAAAATTTTCGGCAGTGGTGGTTCCTATTATGGCAGTGGGATACATAAGCATATCGCTGGCCGTTATCATAGTTAATTTTGAGCGCGTGCCGGATGTCTTCTCCATGATTATCGACAGCGCATTTGGAATCCGTCAGGCGGCGGGAGGTGCACTGGGCATGGCCATCAGTCAGGGTATCAGGCGCGGACTTTTCAGCAACGAGGCCGGCGAGGGCACCACTCCCAATTCTGCGGCCACGGCTGATATCTCTCATCCCGTCAAGCAGG
>JAZUEG010000293.1:0-8369 GCA_045640025.1 Bacteroidales bacterium | reverse complement strand
TGGCGCGGTAGAGCAGCTCGTTATTGCCACGGAAATACACGGCACGGGTAATAATCTGTATGTTGGAAGCCCCCATGGCCTTCAGCTCATCGGCCAATACAGGCTCCAGGCCATAGAATGTGGTGGCTATGATGTCAAATTTTTCGTCCATATTATATATTAAAAATGAGTAATTAGCAGTTAATAATTTACAATCCTGAGTCGTCCGTCGTATACCAAAACATCATACTGACGGAGCGGAAACTTGGCGGGGCCACCCTGAACGGCACCGCGGAGCACCACATTATAGCGCGACGAGCAGTTGGCCAGAGTATCCTCGTGATGCAGCTCGTGGGTCTTGGCATCATACACCAGAGGCGCGTGGCTGTAGTCGCAGGTGCAGGCGCGGTCGTAGGCGTAGAATGTGTTGTTGTCGAAGTTGTAGACAAATATGCCATTGTATCCGCCGTTTACATACACCCATCCGCCGGGATTCTGGAGATTGGAAAACTCGGCATTATTGAAATGCACGAAAAAATCCACCTGGCGGCTGGGTACGGGATTGTCGTCGGTGCCGCACGATACGGCCACCAACAGACAAAAACACACAAAGGCGCAAAACAATTTCTTTTTCATTATTTTTTTGATTAAGTTTGTTGCCCGAAAATCAATGTGCAAAAGTAGTCTTTTTTATATTAATACACAATACCATGAGAGCATTATTAATACTGACCATAACAATTACCGGCTTTCTGATAGGAACGCTGATCCCATGCGATGCCTGGGCACAGAACGACAAAACCTGGAACGGCAAGGTGGACCTGAACGCGCCATACGCTCCCAGCGGAAACCAGTTTACCGAGGACGGTTTTCTGATAGAGCGAGGCCTCAAGCAGAAGAAACAGAAAAAACTGTGGGAGAAATACAAGAAGTATCAGAAAAAACAGGAGAAGAAAGGCAAGAAAAAAGCAGCCGCCGACTCCGTAAAAGCCATCAAGATGGCCCAGAAAGACTCCCTGAAAGCCATAAGGGCAGGTCAGCAGGATTCGCTGAAACTGGCCAAGAAAGCCGCCAAAGCCGAAACCAAGGCCGAGAAAAAACGCCAGAAAGAACTCAAAAAGGAAGAAAAACGCCGGCAGAAGGAGCTGAAAAAGCATCCCAAAGAAGAGGACGAGGACTACGACCCTGAGATTACCGACCTCGACGACTTCGGCAAGGACGGCGAGAGCGCCGAGTTTGAGGACGGAAGCAACAAGCCCGCAACGCAGCAAACCGCCACCGACGACGACAAGGACAAAAAAGAGAAAAAGAAGAAAAAGGAGAAACTAACCAAGGAAGAGAAAAAACAGAAAAAAGAGGCCCACAAGGCCACCAAGGAATTCAAGAAAAACGAAGGCAAGGGCGAAGACCACAAGAAAAACCAGAAACGACGCGAAAAAGCCCAGCAGAAAGAGCTGAAACGCGCCCGCATCCTGGAAGAGGAAAACGCGCTGAGAGCCAAGGGCGACGGCGGCGACCCGCTAACGAAAAAGGAAAACCGCAAATACAAAAACCTGGTGAAAAAAGACCGCAAAAAGCAGAACAAGCAATACCGCGAGGACTACAAGCACCAGAAAAAGGCACGCAAGGCCATAATAAACATGCAGGACAAGAAAACGAAGAAATACATGAAGAAACACCACAAGCAGACCGACAAGCGCATGAAAAAGAAGCACCAGCAGTCGAAACCGGGCTTCTTCAAGAACTTCTTCAAATAAAAAACTAAAAACAACTTACAAAATGAGCACATCAACATTCGCACTCATAATGGTGGTAATAGTAGTAATATTCATCTGGGCAATGATATGGGCCTACCGACGAAACGACTACAAGGAAAAGAAACCACAAGTAGCGCCGCAAAACCTCAACACCCTCGACGACACGCTCAAGACCATAACCGTATATTCCGACGCCATGATCAAGGAGCAGGAAGAGGAACAGAAAAAGAAAGCCGAAGAGGAGAAAAAAGAGAAGGACAACGATCCGCTGGCCAAGATGGAGCTCCTGGAGAGCCGCCGCACGGTAATCCAGAACAAGAACCACATCAAGAAATCGGCCGCCGACGAATATTTCGAGAAGACCAAAAACGTGGCCAACGAGATCCTGAAGCCCAAGACCAAGTAATGCACAGATTACCCGCCATCAGCTGAAAAAATCCAGCTCCCTGGCCTTCCAAGCCATCACGGCCTCATCAAACGCGGTGGGGCCGTTGTGGTATTTGGGATAGAGGTCGTAAGTATCGTTCACAATATCCTCGATATGGGTTCCGTAGTCATACACGGCATTGCGGAATGCATTCACATCTATGCCCATCCTCTTCACTGTATCAAACCAGTAGTCGGCATAGCCGAGCACATCGGGAGCTGATGGCTGAAACACAAAAGCACTGCCATCGAGCCTCAGCGAGCTGATGTCGAAAACACCGCCCATCCCCAACTCGGCGCGGCGCGATTCCACATACCTGCAGGCCCTCACCCACGCGCTCAGAGGCTCATAGTCAGCTTTGTTGCAGCTGATACGTATCAGCTCCGTGACCCTATCAGCTGATACAGAACATCCTGTAAACGCCGACGATACGGCCCCTGCGGCATCCACACCGCCAAGCACCGCCATATACGAATCGCTGCAGCGGTTGAAGAGCCATACGCCCTCGGGCAGAAATACGGTATTCATAGGAGCCGGCGCCATGCCATTGGGAATCCTATAGATGGCAAGCTCCGAATCGCCTACAACATGACCGCCGGCTGGACGCCTAACGATATGTCCGCCATTAGCTGCAATGGTCCTGAGCAGCGAAACCACGTGGCGGCTGGCGTTGAATCTGTAGGCCGGGGCACGCTTGAGGACCTTGCCATCAGCTAATGTGCATCCAGACGAAAGGCGCAGGCCATTCACATCATCGGGCGAATAAACATCGCGGAAGGCCTTGCCCCTGAAATAATTGACGAAATCGCGGACCGCATTCCTGGGCTGAACGGCAAAGGCGCGCTCCATGTATATAGTATTGGGACTCATGGCATTGAGGGTCTCGTATGCACTCTCTATGCTGCGGTAACTCTCGGCACAGGCATCGGCGCCGGTAAACACTCCGCTATCGAAAAATCCGCACACTATCAGCTCGTGGCTCAGCCATACGCACTCCTCTGGCACCCTGAGCTCCACATCCACACCGCCGCACTGAAGCAGAAGAGCCGCGTAGCCATCCATCAATGAATCAAAATCTATAGTAAAACTCATCTTTATTATCGTATAGTAATTTATTTTGTTTACTTTTGCATTGCAAATCTAACAAAATAAACAATGAAATCAAAATTAATCAACGGTATAATAACCACAGCAATATGTGCCATCATAGCAATACTGATGCACTCGTGCGCACAGCAGGTATCGTCGATATCCGGCGGCGACAAGGACACAATACCTCCCGTAATCACCAAGAGCTCGCCCGAGATATTCTCGGGATATTTCGACGGCAATATGGTGAAAATCAGGTTCAACGAATATTTCACGCTCGATAATGTAGAGCAGACATTCCTGATGTCGCCACCCCACGACAGCATAAAGCCCAAGATAAGAGTAAAGGGCAAATGGCTGACAGTGAAGTTCAAGGAGCCGCTGAAGCCCGATACCACATACACACTCCAGTTTTTCAATTCCATCAAGGACTTCAACGAGGGCAATGTGCTCCCGGGATTCCAGTTCGCATTTTCCACCGGCCCCGTAGTGGACTCGCTGTCGGTATCGGGCCGCGTATTGAATGCCGAGACCCTGGAGAAGGAGCCCGACATGCTGGTAATGCTGTACGGCGAGCGCACCGAATACGCCGATTCGGCTTTTCTGAAATACAAGCCCGACTACGTAACCAGAACCGACACAGCCGGCCTGTTCTGGATCGACAACATCCGACCCGGTATCTACAACATCTACGCACTCAAGGACATAAACGAATCGCAGCGCTTTGACCTCGAGAACGAGAAAATCGCATTCCTGAAAACACAGATAGTGCCATTAGCTGAACACCTGCAGAAAATAGACTCGCTGTATGCCGGCACCATACTCCACAGGGGCGAAAAAGGCCACCGCTATCTCGACACGCTGAAAAACGACACCGTGATAGTGCAGGACCTGATATACACCACGCCCAACAACATAACGCTCTACGCATTTGAGGAGAAACACCTGGTGCAGTACATATCGGAGCGCAACCGCGACATCCGACAGCGCATCAACCTGGTATTCAACAAGTCGGTGGAGCACGACAGCGTAATCATCACCTACGTGGACGACACTCTGCGCGCGCCCGAGATGGTGTACGATTTCAACTATTTCCGCGACTCGCTCACTGTATGGCTAAAGGATACAGCTGATATCAACAACGATACACTGCAGATCCGTGTAACATTCGCCACGCTCGACAGCCTCCAGATGCCCACCACCGAGACCGACACCCTGAACGTGAAATTCGCCAAGAAAAAACCCGTGGCCAGCAAGGACAAGAAGAGCAAGCCTCAGGCCGAGAAAAAGGACATCGACAGCCTGAACTTCACCATCAAGAGCAACTTTACGGGCGATTTCGACATGGAGAAATCCATCAAGCTCACCGTGCCTATAATGTACGACTACATCGACACATCGCTCATCAAGATTTACGAATGTGTGGATTCCACATTCGAGGAGGACATGAACCAGAAGATACTGAAAAACCAGCGTCTGGACAGCGCGCATTACCGCCTGATATTCAAGAGGCCGCTTACGGGCGATATAGTCTGGTATCCCACCGACTCGATAGTATCGCCGTCGTGGTACAAGGCCACATACTCGGCCAACCGCGACACCGTGGAGATGGAGGTGCTGGACAGCGCCATGATATTGAAGAGCAAATTCCCCAATATGCTCAAGTACCACAACGACTACTACCTGGGTCAGGTGCAGAAAATCCGCGACTCGGTGAATACCGTAATCATCGACCAGAAGAGAATCAGTTTTGAGCGAGAGAGCCGCGACACCATCCAGGTATTGCTCGAGAAGGCGCCCACACGCGAGATATTGCTGGAGCCCATCAACATCGACAAGCTGCCCGAAGGCGGAATAGAGATTCTGCAAAACGGTCCGCGCATCACCATAGTGCTCCGCGACTCGCTGGCCATCATGAAGGACACACTCGCCATTAAGTTCAACACCTTTGACCGATACATCCACAACAGGGCCCACAAGGTGATAGAGCGCACCCACAAGGACACGCTTTTTGCCATCTACAAGATCAAGTATCAGAGCCTGAAGGAAAAGAAACTCATCGACAAGGATACAATGAGGTTCGTATTCGGACGCAGGCTGAGCGACATGCCAAAGGTGGAATTGTGCCGGTATCCGGAAAAAGGTATCAGCTGGTATAGCCCTACACTCTATAGTGGCGGCGATACATTGATAATCACATCAGCTGACCAAGACTTCCTGATGCTCGATACCATAAGATACGCCATATCTTACCCAACGCTCAACAAGCAGGAAGAGCCGATATGGCAGACCGATACGCTCGAGATGGTGCGCCCCAAGGAAGAGCCCGCCGCCAAGGCCAACACCGGCAACCGCCGAAAGAGCGACATCGGCAAGGAGACCCAGCAACAGCAGGAGGCCGCCAAGCAGAACATGGCCAAGGCTCCACTCCGTTTCCCGGTGGAATACACAATGGCAAACGACACGATGAACGCCAAAAACAAGATTCTGACATTTGATTCGGAGCCCGGCAAGCAATACATGTTCGAGGTGGACGATTCGGCTTTTGTATCTATCTACAATACGCCAAACCTCTACATGAGCTCCAAGGCAAAAATCAGAATGCCAGACTATTACGGCGAGTTTACCATAGCCATACAGAACCTCGGAAACATGGAGCACTATCCCGATATAGACGACGACATACCTCCATTCGAGGAGATAGACACATCGCACACCCTGCGCCGCCGTATCAACCCCAAGGACACCATGGCCGCCGAATACACCCAGATATCGGAGGGTCAGGCGCTTATATGTCTTTGTGGAGCTAAAGGCGAGATAAAATACATGCAGGCCATCAAGTGCGACAGCGTAGTATCGTTCCAGTATCTGCTGCCCGGTGAATACACTGTAAAGATAATCCACGACCGCAACATGAACGGCAAATGGGACACCGGCAAGTATCTGGAACAGAGCTATCCAGAGCGCGCCCTCAAGTTCCCGAAAAAACAGACCGTAAAATCCAAGTGGAACACCGAGGCAGTATGGAGGCTGTAATTAAATAATTGAAGTGATGAAGTGATGAAGTGTTGAAGTGATTGAAGTGATTGAAGTGATTGAAAAAAATGGCAAAGAAACCTACCACCACATATATCTGTCAGCAGTGCGGAGCTAATAGCCCTAAATGGCTGGGCAAGTGTCCGTGCTGCGGGCAGTGGAACACCTACATAGAGGAGATAGTGCAGACCACCGACCGCATACACAGCAGCGGACTCGGACGCAGCGTTACCAACATGGCTGTCAAGATAGCTGAAATAAAGACACAGGACGTGGCGCGCATCAATACCAACAACAACGAGTTTAACCGTGTGTTGGGCGGCGGCATTGTGCCCGGCAGCGTAACCCTGATAGGTGGCGAGCCTGGCATCGGAAAATCAACGCTGTCGCTGCAGATAGCGCTCAATATTCCGCAGAAGACTCTCTACGTATCGGGCGAGGAAAGCGCCAGCCAGATAAAGCTACGCGCCGACCGCCTGAAAGCCACCACCGACAGTTGCCTGATACTCTGCGAGGTAACGGTGGAGAACATCATTCCGCAAATCCGCGAAAACAAGCCCGGCCTCGTAATCATAGATTCAATACAGACCCTGAGAACCGAGAATGTGGACTCGTCGCCCGGCACGGTGACCCAGATACGCGAATGCGCCGATCTGCTGATACGCCACGCCAAGGAAAACAATATCCCGATAATCCTGATAGGCCACATCAACAAGGACGGCAACATAGCAGGACCCAAGATACTGGAGCACATGGTGGATACAGTATTGCAGTTTGAGGGCGACAGCAGCCACGTTTACAGGGTGCTCCGCGGCATCAAAAACAGGTTTGGCACCACATCGGAGGTAGGCATATTCGAGATGATGGGCAACGGACTCCGCGAGGTGGCCAATCCGGGCGAGCTTCTGCTCCACAATCATGAGGAGAATACATCGGGAGTGGCCGTAGCCGCAGCCGTGGAAGGTCTGAGGCCGTTTGTGGTGGAAGTGCAGAGCCTGGTGGCCACGGCAGCATACGGAGTGCCTCAGCGCAGCACCACGGGTTTCGACAACAAGCGACTAAACATGCTATTAGCTGTACTGGAACGCCGCGCGGGATTCAAGCTGAATACCAAGGACGTATTCCTGAACATAGCCGGCGGTATCAAGATCATAGACCCTGCCATGGACCTATCGGTGATGGTGGCAGTGCTGAGCAGCGACCTCGATATCCCTATCGACAATCAGACCTGTTTTGCCGGAGAGGTGGGCCTCACAGGCGAGATACGCCCCATCAACCGAGTGGAGCAGAGGATAGCCGAGGCCGAGAAACTGGGTTTCAAGCGGATAGTAATATCCCGCAGCCACGAGAAAAACACCGCCATCCTCAAGCACAATATCCAGATAGTGCACTGCGGAAAGATTGAGGAAGTATTCAGGCTGATGTTTGTGGGCAAAAGAAAATAAAATGGAAATATTATTTTGGGCTAAATGCCCAAAATCTCAAAATAAATACTTAATTTTGCACCAAGAATAAAACTGTGCCTGCCCCGGCAAGCACCCAAACATACAAAAACACTATGCAATTACTTGAATTTGAACAACCTATACAAGAACTAGAAGAACAGCTCGCCAAGGCTGAGGAAATACAGAAAGCCGGAAGCGTTGATATAGAACAGACCATCAACGACCTGAAGGCCAAAATCGTAAGCACCCGCAAGGATATTTACGACAATCTTACTCCATGGCAGAGAGTTCAAGTATCGCGCCACCCTGAGCGCCCATACACCCTGGGCTACATCCGCAACATCTGCGATGATTTCATAGAGCTCCACGGCGACCGCAACATCAAGGACGATACAGCCATGGTAGGCGGATGGGGCATGATCGACGGCCAGTCTATCATGTTTATAGGTCAGCAGAAGGGCGAGAACACCAAGCTCCGCCAGTACCGCAACTTCGGCATGGCCAATCCTGAGGGTTACCGCAAGGCCCTCAGACTCATGCGCATGGCCGAGAAATTCGGCAAGCCTGTAGTCACATTCATAGATACCCCGGGCGCATATCCAGGCAGCGAGGCCGAGGAGCGCGGACAGGCCGAGG
>JAZUEG010000292.1:0-1704 GCA_045640025.1 Bacteroidales bacterium | reverse complement strand
GCTGAGGGCGATGAAGTGACCGTTTTGCGCACCGCGCTCATTATCAACGCGGTTGACGAAGATAAGGCTGTCGCAGTTGCCCTGGCCGATGAGCGGAGTCGCGTAAAAACCGCCGTCGAAATGCTTGCTTCCAGCGTTGTGCTTGGCCGACGATTTCTCATATTTCCAGACCTCTTCGCCAGTAAGTCCGTTTATCTTCACGAAACGGCCCTTGCCGTCGCCCTGCTGTTTATCAACCTCGCATCCGCTGTATAAATATGGCACGCCGTCCTCCTCGTCGATCACGATGGTGGCGTCGCAGTCGTCAATGTTGTCGTAATGCCATACTGGGCGCATGGTCTCAAGGTTTACGCAGAGAACATTTCCACCGTTGTCGGCAAAATATCCGTAATTGTGATAAACCGACATCGACGACTCCATGCCCTCGGCGCGGGTGGTTCCCTTGATGCGGTACCTCATCTTGGAATGCAGGATTTCATCGCCATCAGCTGCATAATATTTGTATAAAATTCCATTTTCGCCTGGTCGGAAAAGGTAGTCGCCTACTCGGATGGGCGATGAATCAAACGCGCCCCAGCCTCGCCATGCCCAGCCGTCGGAGCCGTACATGTGCAAAACCTTGTTGGTGAAAAGATCGACGGTCAAGTGTCCGAATGGCTGACCGTTAGGAACACCCTGACCAACATAAAGACGGCCGTTCATCGTGGGGTCTATGGAAATGGTTCCCTTGATAGGGTTGCCCACATCGATGGAGTTTCGGCTGGCCTTGCCGTTTTCGGGATTTATGAAATACACCCTGCTGGCCAGCGATCCCACGATAATCTCGTGCTGGCTGAAATTCTTTGTAAGTTCCTTGTTTTCAGATGATATTAGCTGATACGTACTGTCAGGCCAATATATATGGAGGGGCTGACCAGTCCACCCGTTGCCGCCACCCCACTGTCCGAAAGAGGTTCGGCGGTTGTCGGCGTCGGTCGAGAACTGCCAGACAATTTCCACGCTGTCAGGCACTCCGCTTACCTTGCCGCCAAACTCGGCCCTGCGCCACGGATCGCCGCGGAATGTGAGCACGCCATCCACATCGGCGTAGAGGCTCTGGAGGTTTCCGAGAGCTCCCGAATGTGTGGTATCAAGCGTAACAATCTCGTATTCAATTCTTTGCACAACCGATGGAAGTGAGGTATCAGGCAATACTACATCCTGTATGCAGTCAGGTACAATGATGGAATCTGCAAGCGCCGAATCCTGCTGTGGGAAATTGGAGGCGCCGCTCTGGGAAGGTGCATTGCAGCCCGCGAATATCGCCAGGGCAGCTAATGGGGTAAAAATTTTCATAATTGGTTTAAATTGTTTTAGCCATCAGCTGCAAAAAACAAGCCATATTATTAGTTTTTTGGCAGCTAATGGCGTGTTTACCGTATGCCCGCCACGTAGTTTTACCGACAT
Source organism: Bacteroidales bacterium (assembly GCA_045640025.1). GTDB lineage: Bacteria > Bacteroidota > Bacteroidia > Bacteroidales > UBA3824 > UBA3824. The sequence goes on along the minus strand of JAZUEG010000292.1, from coordinate 258 downwards.
TAGCTGCAAAAAAAATACGAGCTGACGGCAAATTGTGTACGCAAATATCGTAAATGCAAAAATATTCAAAAAATATTCAGGTCATTTAACAATTAATTAATAAATAAAATATAACTTTGTGGCTGTAAAAATTAAACAAAACAATATTCACAATAAACCGCTATAAACCCAAATAAGAATTATGGCAAACAGTTTGAAAATCGAAAATTTGGATCAGGTGGTAGTGAGATTCTCAGGTGACTCTGGCGACGGTATGCA
>JAZUEG010000291.1:0-24414 GCA_045640025.1 Bacteroidales bacterium | reverse complement strand
TTCACCCTCGCTTAGCAAAACGGTTCTTTCGTCAACAAAGATACTCTCATACAACCTGAAAACCTCTATTCGGGATTTCAACTTCTTAATCTCCTGAACTACAATATAACTGAACGGCTCAAAAGTAATAGGTACGATAACATCATCAGCGGAAATCCTCTCCGCCTCATCTAAGTTATCGAATATATCCTGATTGCTTTCCAATTTAGTAAATATGTAAAATTTCGACAATCAGCCAAGCCGAAAGTCAATTGCAAAATTATGGAAATTATGCGGAAAGTGCAAGGGAATGGGGAAGAAAAAAATAAGAGGTCTTTAGACCTCCACGTTCCGTAGCCCCGACCTTAACCAAACATCAAATAAAGCAAAAGGTCGGGGAAAACGAAACGAGAAAACAAGAAAAAAACAAAAAGCCACCTTGCGGTGGCTTCTGTATTATATTAATCAATTTGTTTTTTCAAATCTTCAATCTGTTCTATAGTCAGGCCAGTGGCAGAGGCGATAACGGGAACCTCCATATTCATCGAAAGCATATTTAATGCTACTTTCTTTATACCATCTCTATGTCCCGCATTGTACTTTGTCTCCAACGAGGCATAAAGATCTCTGAAGTTTTTGCTCTCATTGAAATCTATGTCTCGAACTGAAGAGGAATCAAGATTCATTATATTCTGCTGATTTGCCATAATATGATATTATTTTTACATCCGCAAATATACGAAAATATGCAAATGAAAACAAAAAAACATCAAGTCAACATATAAAAAATGATGACAATCGGGAGTTGTACTCCTTTTTAACATGATAATCGGAAGTAGCACTCCCGATTATCATATTTTTCAATTAATTAATTTGGTGATTAATAATAAATTAAGTATTTTTGCAGTAAATTTTTCATAAAATGCATTATGATAAAAAGATTTACATTATTACAAGACGCTGAAGAAGAGACGGTTTTCTTTTTCGGAGCTCGTCAAACGGGAAAAACAACACTGATCCATTCTCTGTTTCCTAATGCCAGATATTATGACCTTCTACAGTCTGACGAGTTTGAAAGACTGAGTCGTTCACCATGGTTGCTACGCGAGGAACTCATCAAGTGCAACGAAAACGATCAAATCATTATTGATGAGATACAGAAAATCCCTGAACTATTAAACGAGGTACATTGGCTAATAGTGAATAAAAACCTGAGATTTGTACTCACAGGGTCCAGTGCCAGAAAACTTCGCAGAAGTGGTGCCAATCTATTGGGAGGACGGGCAATATGGAATCAACTTTTCCCACTAGTAAGCGCAGAGATTCCCGATTTTGATATAAACAGAGCCATAAATAACGGAATGTTGCCTCGTCACTATCTTACCATCAACGCTAAGAAAAGACTACAAGGCTATGTAGGTGTATATCTTCAGGAAGAGATAATCGCAGAGGCTTTGGTAAGAAACCTTCCCTCATTTAACAGGTTTCTCGAAATAGCCGCACTCACCTCTGGCGAAATGGTTAATTACAACAATATCGCCACAGACTGTGGAGTTTCCGCCAAAACAATAAAAGAATATTTTACAATACTGGTGGATACTATGTTCGGGTACTATGTGCCCGCTTATGAGAAGGTAATACAAAGAAGGCTGGTACAGGCCCCCCGATTCTATTTGTTCGACATTGGAGTTACAAACTATCTGCTGAAACGAAACAATCTAACACAAGGGTCCCCGGAATATGGCCACTCATTTGAGCAATTCATCATTCTGGAATTGATTGCATATCTAAAATACTCAGACAATGACAACAGACTTTCTTACTGGCGAACCTCAAGCGGCATAGAGGTAGATGCAGTGTTAGGCGACGCACAAGTTGCAATAGAGATAAAATCAGTAATGGAAGTCAAGAGCACTCACCTTAAAGGACTAAGGGCGTTTGCAGAGGAACATCCCAATGCAAGACTAATAGTGGTATCGTTCGACAAGAATCCTCGCGAATCGTCAGGAATAGATATCATGCCTGTAGAGAATTTCCTTAAAGAACTTTGGGAAGGCAATATTATCTGATACCACTCAACAAAAAAAACGCCTGACGCAGTCCCCCACGGCAGGCGTTTTATATCATAAAGCCGTATCAGAAGCCTCTCCCCTACTACTTCAAGTAAGAAGAAGAAGAGATCGACTGATTGTTGTATACCTTCTTGATAACATCGGCAAAGAGCTCGGCTACTGAGAGTACCTCGATCTTTGGACATGGTTTCTTGAGAGGAATTGTGTCGGTTACGTAGAGGGTTGTGAGCTTGGAGTTCATAATCCTGTCGTAAGCCGGGCCAGAGAGCACTGGGTGTGTGATGATGGCACGTACCGAGAGCGCACCCTGGTTCATCATCAGGTCGGCGGCCTTGGCGAGTGTGCCGGCTGTATCGATGATGTCGTCCACGATGATTACGTTCTTGCCCTTAACATCGCCGATGATAGTCATTTCGGCTACCTCGTTGGCCTTCTCGCGGTACTTATGGCAGATCACCATTGGCACCTGGAGGAAGTGGCTGTACTTGTTGGCACGCTTTGATCCTCCGATATCAGGAGAGGCGATTACGAGATTCTCGAGCTTGAGCGAGTTGATGAAAGGTACAAATATGGTAGATGATGCCAAGTGATCTACAGGAACATCGAAGAAGCCCTGGATCTGCTCGGCGTGGAGGTCCATTGTGATGATACGGTCAACACCGGCACGGGTAAGGAGGTTGGCGATGAGCTTGCTTCCGATGGCAACTCTTGGCTTGTCCTTGCGGTCCTGACGGGCAAAACCGAAGTAAGGGATTACGGCGGCAATCTTGTAGGCAGATGCGCGACGTGCTGCGTCGATCATGAGCAGGAGCTCAAGAAGGTTGTCGGCAGGGGTAAATGTTGACTGCACGATGAACACGTATGCGCCGCGTACCGACTCCTCGAGACAAGGCTGGTACTCTCCGTCGCTATAATGGTTCATTGTTACTTCTCCAAGCTTAGTTCCGAAAGCCTGGGCTATCTTCTCTGAGAGGTACAGGGAGGTGGTACCCGAGAAAATCTTAATGTTAGAAGTTGATGCCATTTATATAGATTTTATAGTTATATCATTAAATGAGTAAATGAATAAAAGAATAAATGAATAAAACAAGCGCGTCGTTTACTCATTTATTCATTTATTCCTTCATTCTTTTATTTTATTACAAAGTTTATCATCTTGCCGGGCACTACGATAAGCTTCACTATTGTCTTGCCCTCCAGCTGCTTCTGTACACGGTCGTTGGATTTTGCCATTTCCTCCAGGGCGGCCTTGTCGGCGTCGGCTGGGAGGTCGAGGGTGAATCTTGTCTTGCCGTTGAATGCTATTGGGTAACACTTTGTGCTGTCAACTGTGAGAGCCTCATCGTATTCAGGGAATGCGGCGTTGTTGATAGAGTCGGTGTGGCCAAGCTGTTTCCAGAGCTCCTCGGTGATATGAGGGGCAAATGGAGCGAGACAGATTGTGAGAGGCTCCAGGATTGCGCGCTTGTTGCACTTGAGGGCCTGAAGCTCGTTTACCGAGATCATAAATGTGCTGACAGAGGTGTTGTAAGAGAGCTCGAGAATGTCGCTCTCCACCTTCTTGATGGTCTTGTGGAGAACCTTGAGCTCGTCGGCTGTTGGAGCCTCGTCAGATACGTTGATCTTGTCGCTCTTGTCGTTGAAGAACAGACGCCAGAACTTGTTGAGGAATCGGCTTACACCCTCTATTCCGCCGGTATCCCAAGGCTTGCTCTGCTGGATTGGGCCGAGGAACATTTCGTAGAGACGGAGAGTATCAGCTCCATACTTCTCAACGATTGAGTCTGGGTTAACGACATTGTACATAGACTTGCTCATCTTCTCTATGGCCCAGCCGCAAACGTACTTGCCGTCCTCGAGAACGAACTCGGCTGTCGCGAACTCAGGTCTCCAGGCCTTGAATGCCTCCAGGTCGAGAACATCGTTCTTCACAATGTTTACATCAACGTGGATCTCCTGAGTGTCGTACTGATCCTTGAGGTTGTATGATACGAATGTGTTTGTATTCTTGATACGATATACGAAGTTGCTGCGTCCCTGAATCATACCCTGGTTGACGAGCTTGCGGAAAGGCTCGTCCTTGCAGATAACGCCGAGGTCGAAGAGGAACTTGTCCCAGAAGCGCGAGTAGATAAGGTGGCCTACAGCGTGCTCGGTACCGCCAATGTAGAGGTCCACATCCTGCCAGTAGTCGTTGGCCTCCTTTGAAACCAGAGCGTCGTTGTTGTCTGGGTCCATATAGCGGAGGTAGTATGCCGACGATCCTGCGAAACCAGGCATTGTGGAGAACTCGTACTTGTAGCCGTCGGCAGTCTGCCAGTTGGCTGCGCGTGAGAGAGGTGGCTCACCGCTCTCGGTAGGCAGATATGAGTCGATCTCTGGAAGAGTCAATGGAAGCTGGTCGGTAGAGAGCATGTGTGCGATGCCGTCCTTGTAATATACAGGGAATGGCTCGCCCCAGTATCTCTGACGCGAGAAGATGGCGTCGCGGAGACGGTAGTTTACCTTGCGGTTTCCGATGCCACGTTTCTCCACCTCGTTGATGGCGGCCTTCTTGGCCTCGAGAACCTGCATGCCGTTGAACATGCCTGAGTTCATCATAACACCTTCCTTGGCGTCGTAGCTCTGCTCGCTGATATCAGCTCCCTCGATGAGAGGTATGATAGGGAGATTGAATTTCTTTGCGAAAGCGTAGTCGCGGCTGTCGTGGGCTGGGACTGCCATGATAGCGCCTGTACCGTAACCTACGAGCACGTAGTCGGAGATCCATACAGGAATCTTGTCGCCGGTGAATGGGTTGATGGCGTATGCGCCGGTGAACTGACCGCTAACGGTGTGGGTATCAGACATACGCTCCAACTCTGTACGCTTGGCGGCGCCTGCAATGTAGGCCTCCACTGCGTCCTTGCACTCTGGAGTGGTGATCTGACGAACGTACTCGCTCTCGGGAGCAAGCACCATAAATGTAACACCGTGAACTGTATCTGCACGGGTGGTGAATATCTTGAGTTTTACATCAGAATTGTCGATATCGAAGAACATCTCGCAACCCTCGGATTTGCCGATCCAGTTGCGCTGCATGTCCTTGAGAGAGTCGGTCCAGTCGATGGTGTCGAGGCCGGTGAGGAGTCTCTCGGCGTAGGCTGATACTCTCAGCAGCCACTGCTCCATAGGCTTCTGCTCCACAGGATAGCCTCCGCGGACAGAGAGACCGTCCTTTACCTCGTCGTTGGCGAGCACTGTGCCGAGTTTTGCGCACCAGTTCACCATAGTCTTGGCGCGGTAGGCAAGGCGGTAGGCGTCGATGATGGAGGCCTTCTCTGACTCCTCCATACCATTCCAAACTGCTGCTGGGAATGTTGGGACATCAGAATGGGCGGCGTTCACCTTCTCGTTTCCGTTGGTCTCGAACTCCTTGATGAGGTTCTCGATAGGCTGGGCCTTCTTTGTATTATTGTCGAAATAGTGATTGTACATCTGGATGAACGCCCACTGTGTCCACTTGTAGTACTTGGGATCGCAAGTGCGGAGTTCGCGGCTCCAATCGTATGAGAAGCCGATTTTCTTGAGCTGAGAACGGTAGCGTGCAATGTTGTTCTCGGTGGTTACGGCAGGATGCTGACCTGTCTGGATGGCGTACTGCTCGGCAGGAAGACCGAATGCGTCGTAGCCCATTGGGTGAAGCACGTTGAAGCCCTTGAGCCTCTTGTAACGGCTGTAGATATCGGATGCAATGTATCCGAGTGGGTGTCCAACGTGGAGACCGGCGCCCGATGGATATGGGAACATATCCAAAACGTAGAATTTTGGCCTGTCGGACTTGTTGCTTACTTTATAAGTATCATTCTCCTCCCAGTACTTCTGCCAGAAGGTTTCTATTTCACGGTGATTGTATTCCATTTGTATAAATATATTTATAACCGCAAAAGTAATAAATATTTTTTAGTTAATGGAAGTATTTTGAGTAATTTTATTGTAAAGAATTGAGGGTGGAGACAAAAGTATCATATTCCACCACCTCACCGTCGTTGCAGATTTGTCTCATCTCTCCATTTTGCAGAATCCAAGTCTCGCCGTGGAATTCCCTGACGTCGCCCTGCTGAAAATAAAAACTGCCGTCGGGAAGGGCGTAGAATTTGTGACCCACGCTGTCAGGAATAGAGATATCCTCGTAGATGCGGAGACCGTCGAGCGTGGCGTGGCGGCACTTGTTCATATGTGGTTTTATCTGGACATCAGTAAGCCCCAGACCGGGGAAAAATCTCTTGTAGCTGATATCGAGAGCCTCGCCCGGCTCCTCGGGTACGGAATAAACCTCAGTGGCGCTGTTCATACTTCCGGCGCTGATGCCCACAATCATTCCGCTGAAATCCTTGAGGATATCAGCCAGACCCATTTCCATAAAAAACCTGTTCTGAGTTGGCACGTGTCCGCCGCCGAGAATCAGCATATCGCTGTCAAGCACTATATCACGGGCCCTCAGGATATTGCGCCTGTCCAGCCCCCGGAACTGCCGGAATGTAAAGCCTATCCGCTCCAACATATCTCTGAAAGCTGATACGTGGCCGTCGTTCTCGTGGTAATCGTCGGGAGTGGCTGTTATATATGTGCAGCTCATACGCTTGTGGCTGTTGAGGAGCAACAGGCGCTTGAATCCGTTCTTGTGGTTTATCTCTGGAGTGCCCTCTATGCAGGGACTGCTTGTCAGCAATAATGTAATCATAAAATAATGTTTTGGACAAAGGTAAATCAAATTATCCAATTGCCCAAAACATTTAGCTACAAAACCTTGTCCATAAAGTACGAGATCTGTGGACGCCACCAGCACCAGTCGTGCGCCACATCGTGACCCCAGTAGTCGAACCAGACATTGTTGACACCGCGGCGGTGGAGTATCTCGTCGAGTCGGCGGGTTGAGGCCAAGAGGTCGTCTTCCCAGTTGCCCTGACCCACACAGATAATTATGCGGCGGTTGCGATACTCGTTCCAATAATAATGGTTGTCGGGCATATTGTTCAGGTAATCCTCGGGACTGTTGGAATACACCAGCTCGTCGCTGTAGTTTCCGAAGAAATAGCTTGCGTGATACAATCCCGACTGAGCTATCAGGGTATCAAAGATATCAGGCCTGCGGAAAAAGAAATTTGCAGAGTGGAATCCTCCCATAGAGCAACCCGTGGCTATCAGGTGTCCGCGGTCGCCAATCTCTGGAACTAACTCATCCACAATGTAATGATACCAGCGCTCGTGCTGCTCGATGCGCCAGCGGCAGTCGCCCTGCTCGTTGCTCCAGGTTTCCCAATCTATGCCGTCAAGACAGACAACTCTGAGGCGTCCGCTCTCAATGAATCCCGAGAGCTGGTCTATCATTCCAAAATTCTCGTAATCATAAAAACGGCCATTCTGCGATGGGAACACCAACGCTGTCTTGCCCGAATGTCCGTAAACCTTGTATTCCATATCGCGACCCAGCGAATGGCTGTAATGCTTTCTGTATTCTACTTTCATTTTTGATTTTCGATTTTTGATGAATTGTTTTATCGCACAGATGACACAGATAACACAGATTTATCACTGATTTTTTTTATTTTTATGAGAAACAATCTATAAAAATAATCTGTGTCATCTGTGTCATCTGTGCGAACACTTTTAATTTGTGGAACTATCGTCAATCAACCTGTTTATGAACGTATTCCACGAATTCGAGGTACTCGTCGTAGGTTTCCAGTTTTACGGTGAACATCTGATTGCCCATTGCTCCCGAGAGGATCTCGGGCATACGCTCGCACATCACCAACTTGTCCTTGTATTTTTCCCTGACGTCGTTGTCGCTGTGCTCATAATTGTGGCAATCTCTCCTTGATGCGAAACCGCAATAAAACTCGTCCTTCCAAGGAATGGAGAGGGCGTTTCCGCCGTTGTGGTAGTATGCTGATGCCAGCTGACTCTTGTCGTAGGCTATCATATCGGCCCAGATGCGGTAAACATCGGTGCTGTGGGCGTAGTTTATCATATCGGGGGTGTATCCGCCGGCAGGACGCATATTCACCTCCAAGGCCACGAAGTCGCCCTTCTTGCCGAGGGCTCCACGGTCACGGTCAAGACGGAAAAACTCCAAGTGCACAAACCTGCTCTTTACTCCGAAGGCTTCCACGGTCTTGCGCCCGATTGTCTTGAGGGCCTCAGGAATCTCACGGTCAACGTAATATGCCAGGTCCAGTTTCTTGTTAACGATATCCATTATTGAAGGCGGCCAAACGGTCATCGATTCGAAGAGCGGCTTGCTCTCGCTGTTGATTACGGCGTCGTATGAGCAGATATCTCCTGATATGAACTCCTCTATCACGTAATGCTCCACGTTGGGCACTGTCTGGAAGAAACGCTCCAACTCCTCGTCGCTGTGAATCTTGTGGGTACCGCCTGCGCCCACTCCGATATCAGGTTTTCCTATGAGCGGATATCCTGTCTCAGAGGCAAATATCCGAGCCTGATACAATCCTTTCTCGGCCTGAAACTGACGCGCAGTAGGAATGTTGTGCTCCAGATAGATGCGCTTCATCTCAGACTTCTCCTTGATGAAGGCTATATGATCGCTCTGAATTCCGGAGCGCACGTTGAAGTCTGTCCTCAACTTGGCGTCCTGCTCCAACCAATATTCGTTGTTGCTCTCTATCCAATCTATCTTTCCGTACTTGAAGGCGAAGTATGCCACGGCCCTGTAAACCTGGTTGTAGTCCTCCAGGTTGTCAACCTTGTAATATTCTGTAAGAGTGTTTCTAAGCTCACGGCTCAGGCTGTCCCAAGGCGCGTCGGCTATTCCCAAAACATTTACGCCATTCTGCTTTAGCCTGTCGCAAAACTCCCAGTAGGTATGTGGGAATTGCGGTGATATGAATATGAAGTTCATTGTTTTTTTAGTTTAAAGTTCAAAGTGTAAAGTGTAAAGATTAGAGATTAGAGATTAGAGATTAGAGATTAGAGATTAGAGATTAAAGATTTGAGAGGCTCAATCAAAAATCAAAAATCAAAGATCTAAGATCAGAGTCCCGCATAGTCATACTCCTTGTACTCCCAATCCCTTGTCTCGGTGTAGTATTCCACGGTATCCACTTCGCCGCTGCGGACCAGGGTGCCGTCGCGGTAGGCCAACAGGCGCAGGAAGGGAACGGGTTGCCAATCATTTGCCGCATCCAGCGGCTGAGTACTGAATATTTTGGCATCAGGGGCTACTTCCTTGAAATACAAAGTGTTGGCATAGTTGGTATGCACGTAGAGATATTCAGTATCCCAAATCAGGAGATTTATCTTGTTGCCGGGGCTCAAGGTGAATATCAGGCTATCGAGCAAATGGAACCGCTCATCGGAATTCAACGGACGGCCCATTCGCTGTTGCATAGAGTTCACATTGTCGAGAATGTAGTAGAGTATCCTCTCGCTGTCGCTCTCGCCCTCCTGAACAGCCTTGTAACGGTCCATATCAGGAAAATCGAAGATAGTGCCGTTGTGTGCCAGTGTCCAGCAACGTCCGCAGTTGTCGTGCTTCACGAATGGGTGGGTGTTCTCGTAAAACATACGGCCCACGGTAGCCAGACGGATATGCGCTATCGCATTGTCGATAACGAGCGGATGCCTGAGACGGTGCTTCAGATACTGACTCTCAGAGGCCTTGGTAGGCTCTTTCTCCAGCGATACGTTGTTGCCGTAGAAACAGGCAAGTCCCCATCCTGAATAGTGTTTCTCGCTATGACTGAAAAATGTAGTCAGATAGTCATTTATCTCTATCCTGCTCTTGCTGTTTAAACCAAAAAGCTCGCACATTGTCGCACCCCCTTTTCTTTTATGATCCGGGCATAATTGCAGTGTCCGGGATCGGTGAGTTTATGTATCTGATAATCTATGTTGCCGATGATTTCCCTGCTGTCAGCCCCGAAAACTCCCTGATAGAATCCGCGCATAGAATGCAGTATCGACAGGCCGCTCTCCACAATGGAGAGGCTCGATCCGTCGGGATTCAGTATCTTGGTGTCCTCGATATTGAAATGCGCCGCGCTCTTGAAATTCTGTATGCACTGTATCTGCTGCATATCAGAGAGCGGCATCGATTCTATGCTTGCAAGGTAAACCAGGAAATACTGCATAAAATCCACATCGCGCACATCTATTCCTATTTTGGAAAGAGGATTCAGATCCACGGAGCGCAACTCTATGTGGTTGATTCCCTTGGTCCTGAGATTCGGAAGCTGATTCTCGCCCCTCGGCTTCAGGCGGATTGGATAATACAGCTCGCTTGGCGCGGTGATGATTCCCGTATCCACGTAGCGCTCTATGGAATCCACATATTTCTGAAGGTCGGAGTAGTCGAGGGTGGGCACAAAGAAATTCCAGTAGCCTGACTCGGAGCATCTTACCGATGCCATTCCCGAGAACACCCATCCCTCGGCGCTGCCCTTGCTGTAATACGAGCTGTCGATGAGCGGGCTCGCGGCTGTAAGCGCCACAATCAGCCATCCGTATCTGAGGCAATTTTGCGCCAGGTCGAGATACAGGGCATCAGAAAAACTCTGAAAATCCGCGTCCTGCGAATCTTTCCCGACTGCCTTGCCTGTATGCACCTCATAGTTTTTGCGCAGGAGGTCGCCTGAAAAGGAGTAGTTGAAATGTATTCCCGAGAATGTCATCTTGTACTTGCCGTATTTGGTGGCCAGATACTCGCGGTAGGTGGTCTTAGGGGCGCTGTCGCCAAAATACCTTGCTATCGGGATATCGTCCTCGCCGGATATGAAGGGCGGATTGCTGTAGATCCAAAGGCTCTCTCCCGTGGGTTTCAGCTCGCTGACTATCCTTTGGTGAATCTCGTTGAGCTCCTCCATAAGGGCCGCGCTCGTCTTGTGGACTCCCGTATTTATCTCTGTCTGATTCTCGCAGAAATCGCGGACCACACGTTCGTCGCCGGGGCTGAAAGGGTGCGGGCGCTGACTCAGCCTCAGATTGTCGGAAACCCTGAGAGTCTCCCTTTCGAGGCCGAAATTCCCGCTCAACATCAATTTTCGTATTTCTATGTTTTCTGTATGCAGCATATTTTTTTCATTTCTTGGCCAATATCACCGAGGCCTGTTGGTCTATCGCCTTTAAGCTTGGAGCTTTCAGCATAAATACCTGAGCTCCCATTCCGCCCGATATGCTCTTGGGAGGGATTTTCTCCAATAGAATATCGCCGTTGAAGCGGTTTCGTATCTCATCGGCGCTGTACTGATACTCCACATTGGCGCCTCGGCCAAAATGCGTTACGTACCTTTGGAAGCGGTAGTTCGGGAAACTGCGGTTCTCGTCATAGACAAGGCTCTCGGCCCAAATCTGATACACATCAACATCGTAGGCGTAGTTCATCTTGTCGGGGATATAGCCGCCCGGAGCCCTCATATTCACCTCCAGGCCAATGATATCACCCTTGCTGCCGAGGTTTGCCTTGTCCTCATCGAGCCGGAAAAACTCGAAATGGAAAAACCTCTGACGTGTCCCGAAAGCCTTTACGGCCCTGAGCCCTACCTCCAGAAGATCGCTTGCCTGTACATTCTGCGTATAGCTGACATTCTCTCCATTGCCCACCAGCATCGCAAGCGGCGTAACGGCCATCACCTGCCCCGTGCAGAAAAGTATCTCGCCGCGGCTGTTGGTGATTCCATCGAAAGTCTCAATGTGGCCGGGCACAAACTCCTCGATGATGTAAGTACCATCGAAGGTAATCTTGCCGAACACAGAATTCAGCTCGTCGAAATCGTTAATCTTATAAGTGTTGCTTGCGCCCACCCCGTTGTCGGGCTTTATTATCACGGGAAAACCGGCAGTCTTGGCAAACATCAGCGCATTCTGAACGGAATCTATCACGCTGTACCAGGCAGTCTTGATTCCGGCCTCGGCATACTTGCGTTTCATTGCCGACTTGCGCTTCACCGTGGAGAGCTCAGCGGGTCTCATTCCTGATTTCACGTTGAAATCCTCCCTAAGACGGGCCTCGGTCTCCAGCCAATACTCGTTTTGCGATTCTATATGGTCGATCTTTCCGTATTTGTGAGTAAAGAAGGCCACGGCGCGCATCACCTTGTCGTAATCTTCCAACGACTCAACATAGTAATATTCTGAGAGCGAACTCTTTACATTCGCATCCAAATCATCGTACCTGCAATCGCCGATACCGAGCACGTTGCATCCAAGCTTAAGAAGCCTGTTGCAGAAATTGTAGAAATGCAGCGGAAAATTCGGCGACAAAAAAACTATATTCATTTTTGACCAATCTGAATTTGAAATTGAACGCTGATTACACGGATCAGGCGGATTTTCGCTGATTGAGAAAAAAATCCGCGAAAATCCATCACATCTGCGTAATCTGTGTTCCATAAAAAAATTATTCCCAGAGAAACCAGTTCCAAGTAGGTACCTCGTATTGCCAGCTTGCCTCGTTGTGGTTGCCGCCCTCGTTGCGGAAGAGGTAGGTCTTGGCACCCTTCTGCTGAGCCAGCCACTCCACCTCGCGGATACGGTCCTCAAGGCCGGGATTCTCACGCGCCTCCTCGGTGCCCCACGACAGGAAAATCCTTGTATCGAGATTCAGCACCCCGGTATTGAACTCGTATCGGAATGCGTCCATAGCCGGGGCAATGGCGGGCGATATCACGGCAGCCTTCGAGAATATGTGGTTGAAATGAGCCACGCCATATAGCGCCATCATTCCGCCCATACTGTATCCAGCTATCGCCGTGCCCTCACGGAATGGATAAGTGCGGTAATGGCTGTCGATATATGGTTTCAGGGAGCTGACAATCCAATCGAAAGTCTGATACCCGCGTCCGGGAATGTGTCCGTAAATGCGGCTCTCAAGGTCGTAGGGGCAATACTCGCAGACACGTTTCCAGTCGTCGGCGGCGCACTCTATGCCTACCACTATGATGCGTTTCCAGTAATGGTCGTAGAAATCCCTCAGTCCAAGACACTTGCCGAAAGTGGCGTCGCCGTCATAGAAAAGGTTGTGACCATCAAACATATATACTACGGCATATTGCTCGCCGCTGTTGTAATATTCGTCGGGAAGGTAAAGGTGGATTCTCCTGTTCTCACCTGCAGCCTCCATCCAAAAATCAAACTTCTCTACCATTGTGATAATTACGAATTACGAGTTACGAATTACGAATTCGCCGCTCTCGTTTGGGGATTCAAAATTACATATTGCGATAAATATGGGATGGGAAACCAAGGTGGGATATTTCACCAATATTAATGAAATATTCCACCCGAAAAAGTGGAAAACTCCATTATTTTAGGCAGCCTTCTGAGCACCGCCGTATGCTATGTGCTCGAAGAAATATTTGGCCTGAAGTCTCCACCAGTGGAAATCGTGGCTAACATCCTTGCCCCAGAAATCGAACCATCCGTCCACATCCAGATTCTTAAGAGTATCGCGGAGGCGTGCTGTGGAGCCCGAGGTTATCCTCTCGTAGTTGCCCTGTCCGCAGCAGAATATCAGGGTCTTGTTTCTGTACTGATCGAGAAGAAGATGACTCTTGCTGATATTTGCAAGGAAATCGAGCGGAGAGTTCTGATATATCAGAGCGTCGTTGTACTGAGGGAAGAAATAGTCGGCGTGGAAAAGTCCACTAAGAGACACTATTCCATCAAAGAGGTCGGGACGGCGGAAGAAGAAGTTTCCGGCGTGGTATCCGCCCATAGAGCATCCGCTTACGATGAGTTTCTCGCCACGGCTTACCTGAGGTATCAGCTCCTCGATAATATAATTGAACCATCTCTCGTGGAGCTCTATCCTGTCGTGGTGGTTGCCATCGGTAAGGCTCCAGGTCTCGGCATCGATGCTGTCGCAACAGATGAGACGGAACTCTCCGGCCTCGATCATAGGCGCCAAAACCTCGATCATGCCGTTATCCTCCCACTCATAGAATCTCTGATCCTGCGAAGGGAAAACCAAAACGCCACGGCCACTCTCGCCGTAGGTCTTATACTCAATCTCACGGTTGAGATTGTTGCTCCAAGTTTTGTGATATTCTATCTTCATCGTGTTGCAGTGTTTTATTAATTATTACACTGCAAAGGTAGGACGATTTGATAATTATTCCAAGAAGATTGAAAAATATGGAATTTTATGCTATGATATAATAATTACATAGAATATATTTTTAGAAAATATGGCAAAGCATCAGTTTTGTGGAAAATTAATCGGGAAGAGACGATGATGAGATCTGACATTTGTTTTGTGATTTTATTCTGTCGGGAGAATAAAAACACACTGATTTTATTCTGTCGGGAGAATAAAATTAGGGCAATTTTATTTTGTCGATTGGATAAAATGCAGTATTTTTGCCCAAAACATTTGCACTATGATACAGAAATCCATAATATACGAAGTACTTAAAAAGAACAGGGAAGAAATTGCAAATCAAAAAGTTATACACAGAGATTTCGATTTCATAGAAGAGGCCAGCTATGCCCTTGTTGGCGTAAGGCGCTCCGGAAAATCTTATCTGCTTTATCAGCTGATACAGGGATTCCTGAAAAAAGGTATTTCCTGGGACGAGATGCTGTACATAAACTTTGAGGACGAGCGACTGCTTGGCATGACAACAGAAGACCTCAATTCAATCCTTGAGGCCCACTATACAATGTCGGACAAGAAGCCTACCCTATTCCTCGACGAGATTCAAAACATCCCTTATTGGGAAAAGTTTGTAAGGCGCCTTGCCGACACCAAGCATAAACTCTTCATAACAGGAAGCAACGCCAAAATGCTGTCATCAGAAATAGCCACTACCCTTGGAGGACGTCTGATAATAAAAGAGGTGTTCCCATACAGTTTCTCAGAATATCTGAAGGCACGCAAATGCAAGATAGACAACGACTCGCTGATTATCACAAACAAGAGAGCCGAGATTAAAAAACATTTCAAGGAATATTTCACCAACGGAGGATTCCCCGAATGTGCCAACTATCCCTCGAAGAGAGATTACCTAAGCTCGGTGTATCAGAAAATATACCTCGGCGACATAGCCAGCCGCAACAATATCGAAAACAGGTATGCCCTGCGTCTAATGTTCAAGAAAATTGCGGAAAGCGTCTGCCAGCCAATATCATTCAACAGACTGACCAACATACTGAAATCCACGGGAACTAAAATATCGGTAGGATCAATAATCAACTACATTGAGTATTCAACCGCGGCGTTCCTACTTTTCCCAATAAGGAACATAGCCGACAACCTTACTGAAAGGGAAACCAACCCAAAGTATTACTTTGTGGACAACGGAATACTTAGCCTGCTGATGATGGACAGCGACTCGCTGCTGCTTGAGAACCTGACGGCAGTATATCTGCTCAGAAAATACGGAACCGACCAGAATGTATTTTTCTACAACCACAATGTGGAAATAGATTTCTATGTTCCCGACGAGGGCCTCGCAATACAGGTAAGCTACGACATATCACAATCGTCGGATACTTACGACCGCGAAACCAAGGCATTCGTGCAGTTCTCGAAATACATCGACTGCAAGAGATGCCTTTTGCTGACATACGACACCGAGGACACCATAATCCGCGACGGCGTTACGATCGATATTCTGCCGTTCTGGAAATGGGCTCTGCAATTAGGAATATAGCATCCGCCATCCGCTACCTTACCTTCACCTTTGCCTTCTTTGCCCCGGCCTTGTGCACGAGTATCGCTATGGTCTTGGCCATCACGTATTCCCGGGATACGTAAACGTAGCCCTTGCCGGAGAACTGATGCCCATTGTATTCGGTTCCCCACGAATTTTTAACGATATAGTATCTGCGGCCATCACGGTCGTGGGCTGTGCCTATTATGTGCATTATGTGGTCGTCGGTGGTGGAGAGGGTCCTGATGCACTCCATGCGGTATTCCTCCGTAACATCGGGATGGCCAATAAGGTCGGCCTCGCCATCGTGGTTGAATCCGGGATCGCTTACGTCGCAGAGCCAGAGCACAGTATGGCCTGATTTCAGGGTGCAGTCTATCACATCCATCATCCTATCGAGAGGAATGTTCCAGAATCGGTGGAATCGCCAGTTGTATCTCATGGCCGGACTGCAATAGTCGTAATACCTGAAGTCCTTCATTGAGGTAAACTGCACATAATCATCGGCATTGAGCCTTACCACCTCGTCGGCGAAGGTGCGGGGCGTGTATGTCTTGCCCTGATAGGTGAACTCGGTTTTGGGCTGAGGCAAAAAGCGGTTCAGCACGTTCTCGAACGATGATCTCCAGTTGCCGGGGATGGGAGTGTATCTGTCCTGCTTGGCGATAACCGTGTCAAGGTGTTCGTTTATTGTCTTGAACAGTCTTGTATGGTTGATGGTGCCCAACAATCTTGTGCTGTTGCGGTACTCACTCTCGGGCATCAGGCCATACTCCTGCATCACTATGAACGCGTCGAGCGGATAGCTGCCCTCGGTAAACTTTACGTGACCCATCGAGGATACATACCTATGCGCGCGGTCGATATAGTTGCCCCTAACGACGAACATCTCGGAAAGATTGGGCGGATTCGCATTTCCATTGCATATCATCTCGCTCTCCATGAAGCTCATGGTGGCAAACGACCAGCAGGTTCCAGAGTTCATCTGATCCTGAACTGGAAGGCACTTGTGACGGATATCGTCGGTGAATTTCTGCATATCTACCTGAGCATCAGCTACAAAAACGACAGTTAAGATTGCGATGGTGAGTGTCAACAGCTTTTTCATAATGGTTGAGATTATAGAGTTATTATTTAGTTTTTCCACTTTTTATATTTATATTTGCCAACGGAAAAAATCCATACTTATTTTATAACCAATTACTATCAATTAAAAATGAAGACAAAAATTGCAAAATTTGCGGCAGCGGCGGCCCTGACTTTGGGCGCGCTGAATGTCGACGCCCAGAAGTTTGAGGGCTTGGCAATGACTCCCCCAATGGGATGGAACAGCTGGAACACTTTCGCCTGCGACATCAGCGAACAGACAGTAAAGGACATGGCTGACCTATTCGTAAGCCTCGGCCTTAAGGACTGCGGCTATGAGTACATCGTAATCGACGACGGATGGATGCTGAAGGAGCGCGACAAGGACGGCAACCTCGTTCCCGATCCAGCCAAGTTTCCCAACGGCATGAAGGCGGTGGCCGACTACGTACACAGCAAGGGCCTCAAGTTCGGCATCTACAACTGCGCAGGCTGGCAGACTTGCGGCGGATATCCCGGAGGCCGTGGCCACGAGTTCCAGGATGCAAGACTCTACGCATCGCTTGGCGTTGATTATCTGAAATATGACTGGTGCAACACCGGCAAGATGAACGCCGAGGAGGCATACACCACAATGCGCGACGCCCTCTACACTGCCGGCCGTCCAATAGTATTCTCGCTCTGCGAGTGGGGCGACAATGATCCATGGCTCTGGGGCGAAAAAGTTGGTCACCTCTGGAGAACCACCGGCGACATCTACTGCTGCTACGACTGCGAGCACATAGAGCGCAAGGGTCAGCCCGACCAGTGGAGCGCCTGGGGAGTATGGCCAATTCTCCGCATGAGAAAGGACATCCGCAAATACGCTGGTCCCGGCCACTGGAACGACCCCGATATGCTCGAGATCGGCAAGTGTCTCTCAGTAGAGGAAGACCGCTCACACTTCGCACTCTGGGCACTCTCGGCAGCTCCTCTCATGCTCGGCAACGATATCCGCAAGGCCAGCAAGGAGACAATAGAGCTGATGAAGAACACAGAGGTGATAGCCGTAGACCAGGACAAGCTTGGCATCCAGGGTTATGAGTATCAGTTTGCCGACAGCGTTTCCATCTGGGTAAAGCCATTGGAGAACGACGCCTGGGCAGTAGGTTTCATCAACACAAGCAAGGAGGAGAAAACAATCAACTTCGACTTTAAGCAGAACGTGATAAACGACGGTCTTTCAGGCAAATCGTTAGACGCAACAAAGAACGAATACGTAATCCGTGACCTCTTCGCACATCAGGACCTGAAGACAACCACAAAGAAGCCTGTAACCGCCACTATCAAGAGCCACGACATCTTTATGGTAAAACTTTCCATCAAGCCAACCAAGAAGAAATAACGTAAAGACGCGCCCTTGGCACGTCTCGATAATACGCCCTTGGCACGTCTCACCAAAACAAAATCACTTTTGTTTTTTTACAGAATAGAAAACAAAACCATACAACACAAGCGCCGCGATTATGGAAATCATGATTGCGGCGTTTCTGTATAATGGCTCGTATATGAGTTCCACATTATGCGTGCCTGCCGAAAGCATGAGACCAGAGAAGCCGATATCGCATTTGGAAAGACTGCGATCCTCGCCGTCTATACGGCAGCGCCAGGCCTTATCGTAAGGAATGGTAAGCACGAGGAATTTATCAGCTGATACATTAATGCTTCCCTTTATGTGATTATTGGCAAATTCCGAAATATCAAGGCTTTCTCTAATAGCAGATTTTGCTATTGAATCGTATTTATCGTTGCTGATGGATGATAGATAATCGGGGCGGAGAATGTCCTCCACATCGGCATGAATCAGTTTGGAACAATCGATATCCGTATCAGCTCCCAAAGAAACCGATTGCAGGAGCGACAGGCTCTGACGGTAACTATCGTGAGAGGCGAAATAAACACCAGCGGCCACCCAATAGGCATATTCGGCTGGCATCTTGGAATAGAGAAACTGCTTTACATCGTCGTAACTGCGGAAACTCATATTGAGAAGTTCATTGAAAACAGCCTCCACATCGGCGCGAGGCTGAAGTCCTGCATCATTTAGACGACGGATTATATGATCGAAATGAGGCTGACGCACTGTAAATGTAAGCAGTGACTTAAACTCATCGTCGGTCATGTACTTATCCACGGTGAATCCAATAGGCAAAGAATTGTTGAAACGGAAAACAAGATTCTTTCCACACTGCCAGTGAGTGGAGTTGGCGAGTATTGCCAATGGGAACTTTGTGGTATCCAAATTATTGGAGATAAGATATTTAACGCCGACAAAATTCATCGAGAAGATATCATAATTTACTCCACGGAGCCATCGAGAATCGCCCTCCACATCAGGGCAGGCCATGCCCGTAGATTGCAGGAATCTAACAAATTCAGGCTGATTGAATGAGTTGTAGCCCAAGGTGGAATAATATCCCAAAACCTGATTGTAGTTTGCGCAGGTATTCCTGGATTTGCCAAGATAATAGTCGGTAATCACACGGTAAAACTTCGTGGAATCCTGGGCACGAATCTCATCAAGAGTCTTGGATATGCCGTCGTCGTAATTCGCCTTGGTGAATTCGAGGTCAAACGAGCTGACAGTTCCACGCTCGCTGAAGACTGAATTCGTTAAAACCAAAACTTCAAATACTGATAGAGAACATATCAGAATCTTAACAAATTGCCTATTCTTTGAATTTTGGAAAAACACCAGCAAAAGCACATAGAGAAATACCAACGCAATGCCGAGAAACATTATCCAGCGGTTCTCCACGATGCCGTTGTATTCAGGCATTTTGTCCGTGAAAATCCAAAGCGAAATCACACATACCATGGCGGTAATCAAGAGCAGTGGAAAATTCACGCTTCTCTTTATGATGATGATATTCAGCGACTGCGCCATCAGCATCAGCATCGTGAAGATGAAGAAGAAATTGATTCCATAGCGGAAATAATCACCAGCGTTCAGAAGAATCAACTGACGCAATGGATTGATTACCAATACGCAAAGCCACAATCCTATGAATATGGAATATATGATCTGCTTTCGTCGGCCGATATGATTGAAAATCTGCGGAAATATCAGCAACGTGATGATTCCGCAATAGAGAGCGGGCGCCTCAAGGAAATTGTTCCACTGATTCACGAAAAACTCGTTGCCTGCGATATTATGACCGAAAAGCCTCAACATCAGCGAGCTCAACATTCCGCCATCCACAAAGAAACTTGCGGCGAAATCGTTGACATCGTTTGCGCCAGTCATTCTCGGTGTGTTCAGCTGAACAGTAAGACTGTTGACCAAATTAGGAAGATTCACCAACATTCCCAACAATCCCATGCCGATAATCCAAAAAACAGTTACGGTGGCTCTTCTAAAGTTATACTTCAAAAGTATCATTCTGAATATCAGATATATCGCTACAAACATAGAGCATAGGTAAAGCTGATACGGTTGACTTGCCAGCATGGCCGCCGCGATGGCCACAAGATACCTTCGCTGGCCCATAAGCATCTGTTCGATGGCGAATAGGAAAAACACAAGATAAAATCCGTACATCTCGATATTCCACAGCGAGAGAACCACAATTCCGCCCGAGAATGCGGCGAAGATTCCAGCCATCATCGAGGCGAACTTTCCCACATTCAATTCCCTGACCCAGAGATAGGTGAAAATGCCAGTTCCGAGAAATGATATCAGGAATTTGCCATAGAAGTATGTGACAGCCAAGCCTTTAACTCCGCCTATCAACAGAGCAAGCCTGCCTATCCAGAACATCACAAAGCCGATGGGATCGAGCGGAATGTTCTGAACGTATGAGTTGCCCGCGGCATGATAGAATGAGTACGTACTCAGCAAACTCTCGTGGCTAAGTGCCTCATCCACATACCACTGCGGAAGATACGACGTATAAGAGTCGTCGGCGAAGTCGGTGAACACAAACAACCTGTCGAGCGAGAAAAACTGCCACATCGACATCATTCCCACCAGAAGTATCATCCCCGAGAGCACGAGAACGGTATTTTTGCGAAAAAATTCAGAAAATCTGTTTCCCATAAACAAAAAATTTGCTTAATTTGATTTTGCAAAAATACAAAAAATTAATGATAACCATACCATTCAACAAGCCTTTCCTAAGCGGAAACGAGACCAAATACATAGAGCAGGCCGTAATGTCGGGTAAGATTTCGGGAAACGGAATGTTCACTCAGAAGTGTCAGCGGTTTTTCGAGCAGAAATACGGCTTCGGCAAGTGCCTGATGACCACAAGCTGCACCGACGCCCTGGAGATGGCCGCCATTTTGTGCGATATCCAGCCTGGCGACGAGGTAATAATCCCCTCATACACATTCGTTAGCACCGCCTTGGCATTTGCGAGGGAGGGCGCAAGGATAGTTTTCGCAGACTCTTCGCAGACTAACCCAAACATCGACCCTGAAAGCATCGAATCTCTTATCACACAAAAAACCAAGGTTTTAGTAATAGTTCATTACGGCGGAATGGCCTGCGAGATGGACAAGATAATGGAGATTGCAAAACGCCATCAGCTGATACTAATCGAGGACTGCGCCCAGGCCATCGACTCATTTTACAAAGGCAAGCCACTCGGCAGTTTCGGCACGATGGCCACATTCTCCTTCCATGAGACCAAGAACATAATCGCGGGCGAAGGCGGAATGTTGGCCGTAAACTCCCCTACCCTATTCCACCGCGCCGAGGTAATCTGGGAAAAGGGAACCAACCGCGCCGATTTCTCACGTGGCACTGTCAGCAAATACGAGTGGATAGATACTGGAAGCTCATTCCTGCCGTCGGAAATTACAACGGCATTTCTATGGGCGCAACTGGAGAATATCGGCAAAATCCAGCAAAAGCGTATCGCGATTTGGATGCAATATTACGGCCTGCTCCACGAGCCACTCAATAATATCGGAATCTCAACGAGCAATATCGCCCCTAACGCCACCTGCAACGGCCACCTATTCTACTTATTATGTAGGAGTTACGATGAGCGTCAGGCCCTGATAAAACATCTCGGCGAAAACGGCATTCTGGCGGTATCGCACTATCTGACGCTCCATAGAAGTCCGTATTACACCCAAATGAACGGAACAACAGAAAAAACGTATCAGCTGCCTAACGCCGACGAGTACGAAAAAAGACTGCTCCGCCTCCCACTCTATTATGAGCTGGAAACGGAGCAGGTATCACAACTCTGCAAACTGATAGCAGAGTTCTTTAATCTCTAATCTCTAATCTCTAATCTCTAATCTTTAATCTTTAAACTATCCCTGAGGATATTTGGACACCAAGGCCCGCATCTTGGCGAGAACGTCGTCGAGCTGGAACGGCTTGCTCACGTAATCATCCATGCCTACCGACAGGCAGTGCTGACGGTCGCCGGCAAGGGTGTTGGCTGTTACGGCGATTATCGGAATGTGTTTTCCTGTGGACTGCTCCTGGCTTCTGATTTTCTGAGTGGCGCTGTAGCCGTCCAAAACCGGCATCTGAATATCCATGAGGATGATATCGTATTCGCCCTTCTGGAGCATCTGAACACATTCCTGTCCATTGGATGCCAATGTAATGGTATGGACGTGCTTATCGAGGCTCAGGCTCATAACTTTCTGATTGATAGGATTATCGTCGCATACTATCACCTTGGCGTCGGCTAATGTCTTCTCCTTGACTGTGGATGTAAAACCGGTAGTCTCGTTGGTAACTATCTTGCTATCAGCTGATACCGCCTCCGATGGTGCCGATACCGCCTCCTCGCCATCGAAACAGATGTTGAAGTAGATGCAGGTCATGTCCTCCTCGAAACGGCGCTTGATGTTTCCATTGAGCTCCTCGATAAGGCGCTGAGCTATACTGAGTTCGGGAGCCGACTGCTGCGCCTGCTCGTCCATGGCCACGCTCGATTTGATATCGAAGCGGTATTTTATCGGGTTGATAGGAATCCTTACGCGGTTGATGGCGATTGTTACATTTACCGGCATCTTGTCGCTGGGCGTATTGCGGAGGAAGAAATCGAAAATATCGAGGAATATTCGCCTGATTTTCACCGCCTTGCCTTTCAGGAGCGGAAGCTGTCCGTATACCTCGAGCTTAACCTCGAAATTGGGAGTAAACTCTCCGGTCTGGGTTATCAGCTGCTGAAGGTCGAATGTGGTGACCTCCTCGTCGTCGTCGGTCTTGTCGCGAACCACGGCTACTCCGGCGGCCTCCTCGTCTATCAGCTCCACAATGTCGGTAATAGTTTTCACCGATGCTATCAGCGAATCGATGAGCTGTTTCTTGCCCTGGTCCACATTGTCGGCCAGTATGTTGGTGATACCGAATATGTTGCTGAGCGGAGTGCGGATTCTGTGCGAGAGCTTTGAGATGAATTCCTGTTTTTTCTTCACGTTGTCCTCATTGACCTTGGCCTCGTTTTCGCTTTCAGCTATTATGGAATTCACATACTCTATGGCCAACGATGCAAGGAAAAATGCAATGAGAGATATCACCGTGAATATCAGCGTAATAATGTTATCAGCTGAAACCACTAATGAATATACCACCGAGTGTACGGCCACCATAAGAATGGTAAGCATGAGCGCCAGCTTCCAGCGCAATCCGCTCATGGCGTATATCGGGATCATCATTACAAAAATGAACAGAAACTGATTGCCCGGAAACGCCATCTGAAATACTATGGACGCCACAATGGTGAATGCGAATCCCGCCACTGCCATGGTAGAAAGCCTCATCTTGCGCGATGCGTAATGCATTACGCCATAGATGATAGCCATAATGGCTACTGAGCAGTACTGCAACGGGCTCATAGCCAGCGACAATGTTACGAAAAACGCTATAAGCATCGACGAGGCCGCAAAAACATTAAGCACCGCCACAAAGAGCCTGGCTATCTTGTTTTTCGGTTCTTCCTCTACAGAACTGCTATTAGCTAATAATAATTTCAGATAATTCGATATCATAAAAAAGTATATTAGTATTTTCTGCTAAGTTAATAAAAAAATTGCTGCAAAATCAAAATTTTTCAAATATTTTTTTTCGTTATCCATGTTATAAGTTTTTATTATAGCTAATGGCAAAAAAAAAGCCAGGCGCTTCATCCGGGAAACGTCTGGCCTTATGCTAAATTATTGAATTACAATAGTATTATTTCTTGCGGGCCTCACGGCGTGGGGTATCAATGTTGTAGTGCAGGCCGATGCTCTCGCGGCGGCGGCGTGCGCTCTTGATAACGAGGAATGCTGTGTTGATGGCGTTCCTGAGCTCGCAGAGAGGCACTGTAACCTTGCTGCGCTTGTAGAGCTCCTCGGTCTCGTTGTAGAGAATGTATAGACGGTCGAGCGCGCGGTTCATTCTCAGGTTGCTCCTTACGATGCCCACATAATATGTCATTATCTGCTGAAGCTCCTTGAATGTCTGTGTGATGAGGATATTCTCCTCGTTGGTTACCGTGCCCTCGTCGTTCCATTCAGGAATATCGTAGCAGAAGTCGAGAGTCTTGATGAGGTCCTTGCTGTGCTCCACAGAGCGGTGAGCGAATACGAGAGCCTCAAGCAAGGAGTTGCTGGCCAGACGGTTG
>JAZUEG010000290.1:0-4184 GCA_045640025.1 Bacteroidales bacterium | reverse complement strand
TCTTCCTAAGACCGCTTGGCCTCCGACTTTGCCGATCTCTTCTGTGCCTCCTCGGCCTTAATCTGCGATTCACGTTGCAACTTATTGAATTCCAGTTGCTGTTCTTGCTCCTTTTTGTTGTGGTCGGCTATCTGCTGTTCTCTCATCTCGTCGAACTCACGCTGTTTTTTCTCGTATTCCAGGGCGGCGTACTGTCGCTCCATGCTGTCGAGTTTGCGCTGCATCTCCATCATCTCCTCCGATGCCTTGTTCTGGATCTGGAGGTCGGTGATTTCCTGCTTGGCGCTCTCCTGGTTCATGTGGTTCGTAAAGTTGTTCAGCTTGGTCTGATACTCCATGAATTTGGCGTTCATTCCCAGTGCGCGGTAACACTCCATGAGCATACTGTAGCATTTGATTATCAGCTGTTTGTGGTTGAGCTCCTGAGCTAATGTGAGAGCCTCCAGCAGCTGCTCTATGGCCACGTGGTATTCTTTTTCAATAATCAAAATGTAGGCCACATCGGTCTGGCATCCCGAGATTGCAGTGTCGTTGTTTTGCAGTCTGGCGGTCTTGTAGGCCATCTTCATGTAGTTGAGGGCGTTTTCGTAGTCTTCCTGGTCGGAATATATGAATCCTATGTTGGAGTATATCTTGCGCACATAGTTCATTCTGTTGTTTTGGAGATATAGCGATGCCGATTGCTTGTAGGATGTTATGGCCTTGTCGTAATCCTTTATCTGAGTGTATATCAGGCCCATCTTGCTCAGGGTCTGGGCCAGCTTGATTGGCTCGCCTTCTTCCGAATATTCCCTTACCTGAAGCTCCAGCTTGCGGAGGTTTTCTGTCTCGTTGCCATTCTGGGCACGGCACACTATTCCCATTAGCAGAAAAACTGCGATAATGGCGTTTCTTAATATGTTGATATATAGTGTTTTATGCCGTTCTTCCACTTTAGGGACGATTTTGGTAATTCTATACAAAATTAGCTATATTTTTTATACTTTCCAAATCTTTTTCTTTGTACAATTTTTATTTTTGTTTTATCGCTGAAATACAATAATTTTGCGGTGATTATTTTATTATTTTTCTTATTCTATATTCTGAATATTTATGAATGTTTTTTGCAAGATTATATCGGTTTTGCTATTAGCTGGCACTCTGTGCAGTGCAGCTGATGCGCAGGATTTCGAGGTGTCGCCGGTGGGACTGATGTTCAATGCCTCGCCCGGCACCATGCAGAGCCGTGAGGTTGTTATCACCAACCACAGCAACAATTCGGCCTATTTCCGTCTGCGTGTGGAGGATTACGATATCGACGAGGAGGGCTCTCGGCACACCCGCGCGCGCGGCACTGTGCGCTATTCGTGCTCCAACTGGATAAGTGTGTCGCCATCCACCATCAGTGTGGACCCCAATTCTCAGGGTACGGCCAAGGTTACGATGTCGGTGCCAGCTGATGGCCTTGAGAGCCGCTGGGCTCAGATTGTGGTGTCGGAGGCTCATGAGAGAACTTCGTTTGGCGCCGACAACGGGACTTCGGCAGGTGTGGTGCTATCAGCTGAAATAGTGATAAATGTGGAGCAGACTCCGAGGGATTTCGTGGATGCCAAGGCTCAGCTCTCGTCGTTTATGGAGGTGGAGCCTGATGACGCCGATCCCGATACAAGGCTCTTCTCCGTGATAGTGGAAAACAAGGGCAAGACCATCCTGAACGGTGTGCTGTATGTGGTATCAGCTAATATGGACGATCTCCGCGAGTTTGATATCATGAAGCGTCAGGTGCGTTTAATGAGCGGGGCCACCCAGAAATTTCGCCTTCAGCTGAAACCCGGTACTCTGCCTGCCGGCACTTACGATTTCACCTGCCTGCTCGACATGGGTCCGTCGCTTCCGCTCAAGGGTATACGTCTCAAAAATCCTGTAACGATTACTGAATAATTATGCGGAATTTGTTGACGGCGGATTTAGTTTTTTTCGCCATTAGCTGCCCAAAAGCACAAAAACCGGCCATGGATACGGTGAGGTATGCCGATGGCGGTATCAAGGAGGTGTTCGCCGCTGTAGACGGTGTGCGTTGCGGCGGGTATAAGTATTTCTATCCCAATGGTTTGATAGGGCAGGAGGCCGTGTATGTGGATGGGGTTTTGGACGGGCCTTTCGCAATGTATTATCCCGAGGGCGGTATCAAGATGACTTGCAGTTTCAGTAAGGGACGGCGCCACGGGCTGATGAGCCTATACGACGAAAGCGGAATTCTGATGGAGACTCTCACTTTTGATATGGACAATATCCGAGGCGAAAATGTGCGGTATTACAATACCGGCGAGCGCGATATTGTGGCCACGAGGATTGGCGATTTCTGGCAGGGCGAGGTGAGGTCGTTTTACAAATCGGGCCGGCTGAAATCCCTGACCGAATACCGCGACGGAATGAAGCACGGATTGATGAAGACTTATTTTGACAACGACAGCTCATCGCTGATGAATGTGTCTCATTATGAGTGCGATATCCGCTCCGGCGAATATGTGGCATACTATTCCAACGGATGCCTGGCCGAGAAGGGTACTTTCCTTGGCGGCGAGCGTTCGGGTATGTGGGTTTCTTTCTATCCCGACGGCGCAACTGTGTATACTACAGGCCGTTATGTGGACGGCAATTATTCCGGACTCTGGCGGATTTACCATCCCGACGGCTCCATCAAGCAGACGGCCCTGTTCCAGCAGGGCTACGAGCACGGCCTCGTGGACTACGCCAAGGGCAAAAAGCTGCTATATTTTATGGGCAGTCCGCTTTGATAATTACGAAATCCGAATTACGAATTACGAATGCTGGTGCATCGTAGTTCATAATTCGGATTTCCTAATTATGTGCGAATTCGTAATTCGTAATTCGTAATTATTTTAGTGTCCCTTTTCAGAGATGTATTTCACTCTCATCAGTCGGAGTTCTTCCTCGGTCCAGTCGTCCTCGCCGAGTTCGCGCATTGCCGCATCGATGGATTCGGTTTCGGCGTGGTCGAAATAGTCGTAAACTTCCTCCTGGCGCTCGTCGTCTATTATCTTGTTGATGTAATAATCGAGGTTGAGCTTGGTGCCCGAGTTGATGATGGATTCTATCTCTGAGAGCAGCTCGTCCATCTCTATCTGCTTGCTCTCGCAGATATCCTCGAGATCCAGCTTGCGGTCGATGCTGGTGATTATGTATACCTTGTTGCCCGATTTGGAGACAACAGACTTAACCACCATGTCCTGTGGACGCTCTATTTCCTTCTCCTGTACGTAGCGCTTGATGAGCTCCACAAATTCCTTTCCGAATTTCTGGGCCTTGCCGTGTCCCACGCCCACTATCTGAGTGAGCTCCTCCAGTGTGATAGGATACTGTACGGCCATGTCCTCGAGCGATGGGTCCTGGAAAATTACGAACGGAGGCACGTTTTTCTGTTTAGAGACTTTCTTGCGGAGGTCTTTCAGCAGCTTGAAGAGCTCAGGGTCGCTGGCTCCGCCGCCTACAGAGTGAGGCGCGCTCTGCTCCTCGTCCTCGTCCTCGTTGTCGAAATCGTGGTTTTTCACGAACTCTATCTCAAAAGGTTTCTTCAGATATTCCTTGCCTTCGGGTGTCAGCTTCAGCAGACCGTAGTTTTCGATGTCCTTCATCAGGAATCCGTGTACCAGGGCCTGACGGAGCACTGCATTCCAGAAGTCCTCGTCGCCATCGTCCTCGCCGCATCCAAAGATGTCGAGCTTGTGGTGCTTGTAAGTCTTTACCTGAGAGTCTGATATGCCGGCCAGTACCTTGGCTACGTGTTCGGTCTTGAATTTTTCCTGAATCTCCAGGATTACCTTCAGGGCCTTGATGAGTGCGCTCTTGGCTGCAAATTTCTTCTGTGGATGACGGCAGTTGTCGCAGTTGCCGCAGGGCTCCTCCAATATCTCGCCAAAATAGTTGAGCAGCATCTTGCTTCGGCACATCGATGTCTCGGCGTATGCCACAGTCTCGCTCAGGAGCTGTTTGCCGATCTCCTGCTCGCTCACCGGCTTGCCCTGCATAAACTTCTCGAGCTTCATGATGTCCTTCTCGCTGTAGAAAGCTATGCACTGACCCTCGCCGCCGTCACGGCCTGCGCGTCCGGTCTCCTGGTAATATCCCTCCAGCGATTTGGGCATGTCGTAGTGGATTACAAAACGCACATCAGGCTTGTCGAT
>JAZUEG010000289.1:0-8331 GCA_045640025.1 Bacteroidales bacterium | reverse complement strand
TGAAATTCCGCAACTACAACGAGTGCAACGACAACTATGTACCCAAGGTAAGCAAGGACGACCATTTCGGTTTCCGCTACGAATACAAGGTACCTGTACACTGCGTTACCGAGAATTTCAATATCGGTTTTTTCGATTATACCGTACATTCATCGGAATACACAAGATACCTGATGGAGCCAGGCGACACTTTGGTAATTGTAGAGCACGAGGACAAGAACTACGTGTTCGTAGGCGGCAACAACGTCCGCCTCAACAACGAGATGGCACAGTATGGACGTGCATTATGGAATAGTAACAACGGATTTTCCTCAATAGCTCCGGCCACCTCTCACGGATATCACGACCTCGTGGACAGCCTGCCCAAGATGAAGCAGATAGATTTGGACAATTTCAATGACTTCTGCACCCAGAACGGCGCCAACATCTCGCTGAAGTTCAAGCAGTACATCAGCCACGAGATTGAGTATCTGAACGCAATTAGAGTATTCAATAACAGCAACTTAAAGGACAGCATCATCAGCAATTTCAAGATCAACGAATCCACAGTATTCACCAACTCAGCCGAGTGGGAATACAGCACCGCGATCATCGAGCAGGCCTACATGAAAAAACTGAACGTGGAGAATCTTCCAAAGTTCTATTTCGCCGATACCGAGCTGATGAGCAGCAAGGGCCTCAGCGACCTTTTCATCGACAGGTTCATTTACCGTGGATTGTATCAGCTGATGGCTCAGAAAGAGCTGGAAGCATCTGATAAAGGAACCGTATCAGCTATAATCTCCGCCATCAAAAACGAACAGATAAAGAAAAATGCTGAAAAAATCATAAAAGACTTGTAGGACAAAAATACATTTACTACATTTGCCGTACTATTTTTTTCACTAACACGAAACACTTATAACATGAAAAAACTTATGACAGCGGCAATGGTTGCCATGATGCCATTGATATCAATGGGTCAGAAAGCCACTATAGAGAACCCGACCTGGGAGAAAAGGGGCATCAGCTCGTCGAGCATCGCCATCGAGAAGGTTCAGACCACTCCCAAGGCCACAACCCTCTACTTCAAGTGCTGGCTCGGATACGCCGAGGGCACCATGAGTATGGCCAAGGACTGCTACATTGTGGTTGACGGCAAGAAACTGGCTCTCACCAAGGCCGACGGAATTCCTCTCGACGAGAATTTCAAGCCAAACGCCGAAGGTTTCACCCGCACATTCTCGCTCACCTTCCCGGCCGTGAACAAGACCACCGAGTATATCGACTTCATAGAGGGCGAGGGCATCAACAACTTCAAGTTCTGGAATGTGCCAGTAACCGCAGCATCAGACAAGAAAAACAAGGAGATACGCAAGAAGGCCGACGACGAGTATGCCCAGGCCGCCAACATCAGCGGGGATGGCAACTCCCTGCCTATCAACCATCTCGCAACCGGCACATCTAGGCTGAAAGGTCAGATAAAGGGATACAAGAAGGAGATTTTTGACGGAGCCACCATACGCATCATGTGCTTCATCAACAATCCCATCACCGGCAGCCAAGACGAAATTTGGGCCGACATGGATTCCGAGGGAAATTTCGAGATGGAGCTTCCGCTCACAAGCCAGTACCAGATTGTAGGCTTCAGGACCGAGGAAATAGCTTTCGTGAATGAGAGTTTCGTGGCCTCGATAGGCGGCACCGAGGAATTCATCTACGATTTCGACCGTTACGCTGAATACCGATACGACAGCCCAAGCAAATACAAGTATTTCAAGGGCGACAACGCCGTACTCAACAACACCCTCGCCAAGATTGAGCACAAGCAGAGAAACATTGATTACGAGGATGTTATTAACTTCAGCGGCACATCAGCCATGGATTTCAAGAACCACATCTACGACCTCGCCAAGAAAGCAGAGCAGAATATCGACAACTCAGACATTTCTAAGGCCGCCAAGGAGCTTTTCAAGATAGACCTGAGAGGCCGTGAGGGCTATTTCCTCGGAATGGCAGACTATTTCATAGCTGATGCTTACCGCAAGGCCCACAATATCACTGACCGCCGCGCTCCACTGCCTGAGGACTACAAGCGCCCAGAGTTCACCGAGGAATTCGCGAAATACGCTCTGGAGCTCAATCTCAACGATGTCCAGATGCTATACAGCAGCGAATACGAGTACTGCGTCAGCGAAATAGGAATGATGGTAATGAAGATAGGCGCCCAAGGCATGGATCAGAACATAGCAATATTTAAGCAGATGATGGACAAGCACATCAACGACGAGGTCATCACCAATATGTACAACATGCTTTTGGAATTGTCAAAGCTTACCGAAGGCAGACCTTACACTAAATCTGAGATAGCTACCATCGAGAAGTTCAACGAGAAATACGGTCAGGAATACACCGATATCTTCAACGGAATCAAAAATGAGAAGATAAAAAATATCACCGGCTCCGACAAGGGCACCCTTGTTGACCTCATGAAATCTCAGCCATTGATGAGGGCATTCGAGAGCCGTCACGTACTCGACGACATGCAGATGAAGGCCGTGGAGGAAATCGGCAACCCCGTAATCACCGAATACGCCAAGCAGTGCAACGCCAGAATTCAGGCCGAGATAGATGCCGACAAGGCCCGCGGCGGATACTTCCAGCATCAGACCAACGAGACCGAGGCCGACGCCATTCTCGTTGACATTCTCAAGAATCACAAGGGCAAGGTGGTTTACGTGGATATGTGGGCCACATGGTGCGGACCTTGCCGCGCAGGCATCGCTGCCATGAAGCCTTATCACGATGAGCTCGCAGCCAAGGGTGTGGATTTCGTCTACATCACCGACGAGAGCTCTCCCGAGGATGAGTACAACAACATGATAGCCGGCATGCAGGGCGACCACTACCGTCTCACATCCGAGCAGATGAGCAAGCTCAAGGAGAAATTCCACGTAACAGGAATTCCATTCTACCTCTTCATCAACAAGAAGGGCGAGGTTTCCGAAACCAAAGGCGGCTGGGGCGGCACCGACAGGGTAATGGAGGTGCTCGGAAGGCTGCTTGCGGAGTAATTTTTTATTGCGTGCTACCGCAAAGACGGGACCGTAGAGGGCCCGTAGAGACGGACCGCGGTCCGTATTCTATGTTAATTTCCAAATAAAATCAGAACTTTTTTTCAAAAAAATTCTGGCGTCATTTGGGTATTATGTAGATTAGCACTTTTGCCATAGGCTTCAGCATCATATTTCGTCTTGTTCCTCACCATTGCCATCACCATGTGGAGCAGTTTGTTCTTCACGTTGTTCAAGACTACAGGTTTCTTTTTGCCTTTGAGCAACAGCCTGTTGTAATATGTCCTTAACGGCTCGCAATGCACGATGGCAATCAGGGCAGCCTGCGTCAACAAGCTCTTTAGCTGTTTGTTGGCCAGGTGGCTTGTATGCGGTGACGAATATACAGACGAACCGGATTCCTTACCGAAGACGGCGACTCCATAAAAGGATGCGAGTTTGCGCGCGTCATAACCGAACTGCTTAAAGTTGTCGGTGTAGACCAGCAGCGCCACTGCGTTCTGCATTGCGATTCCTGGAATGGAGGTTATTATGTCGAAGTTTTCTCTTATGCCATCGTCCTGTTTGACGGCTTCCTTCAGTTGCCTGTCAAGCTCAGAGAGCTGCCAATCGTATATTTTCAGCGTGGCAAGGCTCTGAACTATGGCCATATCGCCAAGATTCAGCTTGGCAAGTTTGTCCGTTTTTAGCGAGATGCCACCTTCCTTTATCACGCAGTACTTGTCCAATGTGGTGAGGAGACTTTCCTTGTCGCCTCGCCCAAACATGAGGCTTTCAAGCTTGCCTTTGAGTTCGGTGCTTTGCTTTACGACAAGTCTCCTCTGCTTGAAGAGTATGTCGAGTGTCTTCAAGGAAGGATTCTGTCCGGCATACGCCTCCAGCTTGTCCTCGTGCCTCATGGCATATTCCGCTATCATAAGGGCATCCTGACGGTCATTCTTGCCTCGCATGAGGCCGCTGCTCATCTTTATGCGGTAGGCGTTCTCAAGGCATACCTTGTACCCCTTATTTGTCAGAAACTCCGAGGCTGGCCTGCTGTAGACGCCCGTGTCCTCACCGCAGAATACGACGTTCTCCCTGCTTGTCTTTGGGCTTCTGGCCTTTATCCATTTTAGGAGACGCTCGTAGCCTTCCTTGCTGTTATCGAACACATCGTGCTCACAACTGTGGTCCTTCACATATTCCGACGAGATCATCACCACGTCGAATTTTTCCTTGGCAAAATCGATTCCTACGAATTTTTTCATTATATTTGCAGTGTTTTATGAATGACTGGATAACTGCTTTATGACTGAAACTCTAAATAGGCTCCGAGCCTAATATTCTATCTAATCTTTGCAGTTAGGGTTGGGAGTCCTATACGGCCCATGGATTCTTCGATCCAAGTCTCTACAATGGTTTACACCCAACCCCAGTCATTTTTACCTTAATACGACAAAGGTATAAAACAACTGACGTTTACTGTCATTGCGGATGCAATATTTTTTGTCTTCGCTGCAAAGTTTTGGTGCCTAAAAAACGATAGATTTTCAGCTCCACAAACTTAGAGTCTCTACAGAACGCAACAACATAAAACCGCCCGTTGGGAATTGAAATTCTCAGCGGGCGGTTGTTTATTTAAAAATTTCCTATTCCCAAACCTCCAAATAGAAATCGTTCTGGGCATTGTCCACATAATAGACATTCGTGAAGCCCTCTGATGCGTTTGGCATCTCGATAATCTTGCTCATGTCGATAATCTTCTTGTCGGGAATGTGGTTGAGGCGTTTGCGGTTTTTCTCGATACATTCCTTCACTACGGAACAGAAATACATGGCGCAAACACGATAGCCCTTGTTCTTGAAGAGCTCAAGAATAGGCTTTCGGTCGGCCTTGGTAATATTGGTGTTATCAAGCACAAACGACATTCCGTCATTTATGAAATTCACAATCTGTTGCTGTTGCTTACGCTTAATCTTGCCGTCGTATTCCACACGGGCAAAGTCCTTCAAGTACTCATGATAGAAATAAGTCTTGCCGGTGCAATGAATGCCGATAAGCATAATCGCAGTCTTGGGCTGAGATTTTATATCAGCTAATATGTCAAAATCGTTCTGTTCCATGGTTTGTCAATAAAAGAATAAAAGAATTAATTCCGACGCAAAGTTAATAAAAAAATCCCCATTATCAAAATAAAAAAGACGCCTCCCCGATTATAGCCTCGGAGAGGCGTCTCATGAATACCGCATGCGAAGCCTTCAGGCGAGCTTGCGGATCACCCACAGAGCTTGCGGATCACCCCACTAATACTTCACCACCTTCTTAATCACATTGTCGCTGCTGCCGCCTACCATTACCTCGTAGTCGCCGTGGAGAGGGCGCATTGTGTTGGTGGATGGATCCCACCACTCAAAGGTCTGGTCGGTGAGGTCGAAGGTTACTGATACAGTCTTCTTGGTGGGTACTGATACACGCTTGAAGGCACGGAGCTGCTTGCTTGGTCCGCCGTTGTCGCCTATCTTGCGGAGATAGACCTGAACAACCTCGTCGCCATCGATATTACTGATATTCTGAACACTGCAAGTAAGTTTCTTGTTGGAATATGCAAGCTTAGAATACTTGAACTTAGAGTAGCTGAGACCGTAACCGAATGCGAACAATGGCTTCTCGGTCATGTAGCGGTAAGTGCGGTTCTTCATCTCGTAATTCAGGAAGTCGGGAAGCTGATTCACATTGCGATAGAATGTTACAGGAAGCTTTCCCGAAGGATTCACGTCGCCGAAAATCACATCGGCAAGGGCCTCGCCGCCCTTCTCGCCGAGGTACCAGGCCTGAAGGATTGCGTCGCAGTTCTGAGACTCTGGCTCAAGACCCATTGCGCCGCCCGAGCAGTTGACGAAAACAAGTTTCTTGCCACTCTTGTGAATGCTTGCCATGAGGTCGCGCTGAACCTGAGGAAGCTCAATGTCGGTGCGGTCGCCGCCCTTGAAACCTGGAGCGTCAACCTCCATTTCCTCGCCCTCGAGCTGTGGAGAGATTCCGCCAACAAAGATCACGACATCAGCTGTGCTTGTGGCCTCCAAAATCTCGTCTATTGTGATATCGGTGTTCACGTTGATATCAAAATTGAGCATCGCGAGGTTTCTAACCTGACGATACTCCAAAGAGAAAGGCACCTCCTCTCCTTTCCTGACCTTAACGGCCACAGAGAAATCTGACTTTGTGTCGGTGGTGGTGAAACGGGCAACAACGTCTTTTACAGTGAGTTTAGCCTCGTCGTCGGCCTTTATGTTGAAGTAGATAGTCTCGTCCTTGTCGGCTACATAAACGCCTTCCATTTTGGCAGAGAAATGCTGGAGGCTGACCCCGGGAGCAAAAACCGTTGCGCCGCCATTCTGAAGACGGATTGGAGCGCTGTAGGTAGCCTCGGCAACAGGATCGCCCTTCATAATCTCGTTGTTCCAGTACTGTGTTTTTATACCGCCTCTAACATTTCCAAACTTGCTGAGAACCACATTGCTGCTGGTGAGATTGCAGCCCTGAATATAGCGGATATTTGCGTTTTTCTGCTTGAGGCCGTCGAGGATTGTTACGGTGTGTTTCGGGAAACCGTTGTAATTTCCCCAAAGCATAATGCTGTCAACGGCGTTTGGTCCGATAACCACGATGTTCTTCAAATCCTTCTTCAAAGGAAGGACATTGCCGTTGTTCTGGAGAAGCACGATACTTTCCTGAGCCATCTTGAGGGCAAGAGCCTGATGCTCAGGGCTTGCGATTACGGATTCAGGAATCTGAGTCCATGGCACGAGGGCGTCCTTGTCGAAATCGCCGAGCTTGATTCTCGCGATTATCAGACGGCGGAGACTCTCGTTGATCTTGTCCTCGGAAACCTCGCCAAGCTCAACGGCCTGTTTCAGGTTCTTGAAAACGGGACCGCACTCCACATCGGTGCCGGCTCTCAAGGCCATTGCGGCGGCCTCGTGCTCGGTCTTCACAACTGCGTGGTGACCAGGCATATAGAAATCGTTGATGGCCCAGCAGTCGGAGGTTACAAGGCCCTTGAATCCGAGCTGATCGCGGAGAATGTGCTTCAGGTAATTGCTGTTTCCGCAGCAAGGCTCGCCGTCCATACTCTGATACGCGCACATCACCTCCTCCACGTTGGCCTCCTGCACAAGTGCCTTGAATGCAGGAAGATAGGTCTCGTAGAGGTCACGGATTGGAAGGTTCTCGATATTGAAGCTGTGGCGGTTCCACTCTGGTCCCGAATGGACTGCGAAGTGCTTGGCACAGGCGAGGGTTTTACGATATTTGTTGTCGTCGGGGCCCTGAAGACCTTTTACAACGGCCACGCCCATTCTTGAGGTCAGGTAAGGATCCTCGCCGTAGGTCTCCTGACCGCGTCCCCAGCGTGGGTCACGGAAAATGTTGATATTGGGAGTCCAGAACGAGAGGCTCTGATAGCGGTTGATCCGTCCGTGGTCCTTGGCCTGCTGAGCCTTGGCGCGTGCCTCGTCGCTCACGGCGTCATATACTTTGTAGAGGAGATCGTCGTCCCAGGATGCGGCCATTCCCATCGTGATGGGGAAAACCGTCGAGGTGCCGTTGCGTCCCACTCCGTGAAGCGCCTCGTTCCACCACTGGAACTGAGGGATTCCCAGGCGCTTGATGGCTGGCGAATCGTCCATCATCAGTGATATCTTCTCATCAAGGGTCAATCGGCCCAGAAGGTCGTCGGCGCGCTGTTCAGCTGTAAGGTCGGGATTCTGGTACGGCATCATCTGCTGTCCATACGAGAACGTGGCCACAATGGATAGTGCGGCTGCAAGAATTGTCTTTTTCATGAATATTAGTGAAAATTATTATATTGGTAATAATTATTAGACACACCCCGTGCCGATAGGTTTAAAAAAAAATACCCAGCTGATATGTGACATAAGCCATGTATCAGCTGGATATACTAAAAAAAACTATCTCCAGATCGACCAATCCTGAAGGCTCTTGAATTTGCGTCGCTTCTTGGTATTGGCGGTCTCGGTGCCTGATTTAACAATCTTGGCCTCGCGGCGACGCTGGTATTCCTCCCAGATAGAGCCCAGCTTGTCGAGTCCTTTCTGCATTCCGCTGTGATACAGCAGGATAAAGAGCACGATGCTGATGCCCCAGATAACAGCCAGATTCAGCCAGTAGGTCTCGATGTACCAATTGATGAACCTCTTGCGCGGCGCGTAGAAGTGGGCGCGCAGGAATTTGTGGTGGGGATCCATGTATATCGGGTTGGCCTTCTGATAGATACGGT
>JAZUEG010000288.1:0-6184 GCA_045640025.1 Bacteroidales bacterium | reverse complement strand
CTTGTAGTCCCAGATGGGGATTTCGGGGTTTATGAAGTTGCTGGATGTGAGGCCCTCCAGTCGGTATGTTACGATGGGAGTGGTCTTGGTCTGCTGGTCGTATTCCTTGAGTCGGTATTTGCGGAATGCGTGGAGCGCCTTCTTGAACTCGCCGAAGTATGTGAGCGCACTGTCATAGTTTTGCGAGAGCTGGTTCATCTCGGCGCGGAGGTCGCTGGTGGTGGTCAGGAGCAGGTTCTTGTAGTTGCTCTGGCGTGCCACGATGCCTCTGTATATGGCTATGCACTCGTTGTATTTCTCGATGGTGTTGTTGAAGTTGGTGATGATTTTGGTGACATTCTCCTCGTAGTCTTTCACCACGCCCATCAGTCGGTTTAGCTCGGCTATCACGTCGGCCTGGTTGATGTCGTCGGGATTATTGCCGAGGCCCAGGTTGGTGTAGTATGCCTTGTTTTTCTTTACTTCCTTCTCGTCTTTCTCTATCTTGTTGATGGCCAGGCCCATGTAGAGCTTGGTATCGTAGATGAGCTTGGTTACCGATTCGTAGTTGAGGAATGGGTCCTCGTTCTGCAGCCAGCTCCACTGTATGAGTGCCGACTGTACGTAGGTGTTGGGGAATTCAGGTGTTAGCTTCTGATATTCCTGGAGCTTGAGCAGGGAGTGCTCGGCTGGCTCTTTGCCTATCTTGTCGTATATGTCTTTGTATTTTACCTTTCGCTGGGCAAAACTGCTGGAGCATATTGCGCCGGCCAGCAGCAATAGTAATACTTTCTTCATGTTGGCAGTTTTTTAATGGTTAGCTACTGTTCCTATAATCTTGAGTTCCACGCGGCGGTTCTGTGCGCGGCCCTCTTCTGTGCTGTTGTCGGCTATCGGCTGGTCCATTCCGTATCCCTTGGATACTATTCGGCTCTTGGCTATACCCTTGTTGATGAGGTATGCGGCCACAGATGCGGCTCTCTGGTCGGAGAGCTTGAGGTTGTATGCCTTCTGGCCCACATTGTCGGTGTGAGCTGATAGCTCTATTGTGATGTCGGAGTTCATCTTGAGCAGCGATACCACGTTGTTGAGCGATTCGTACGATGATGGGTCGAGTACGGCGCTTGCTGTGGCAAAGTTCACATTAGGAATCTCTATCTTCACGTTTTCCTGCAGCTTGGTGATCTGGGCTGTAATGGTGTTCTCGGGCTGTGTGAGCACCTTGGTGAGTGTGAACATCGAGTATCCCTTCTTGATGATGGAGAACTGGTAGTTGTCGTCCTTGCGGAGGTTTATGGAAGCCTTGCCGTCGGGGCCGGTGGTTATGGTGGTGGAGTATCTGGTGGCTGTAGACAGGTCCACGATGTCGATATCGGCGGTGGCTCCCGGCTCCAGTCCTGTTACTATGAAGTCTACCTTGCACTTCTGCGAGATGAGCTCGGCGTCGCGCTCAAAGGAGTCGAATATCACTACCTGCGAGAGGTCGAGATTGAAGTCGTAGCCCTTGTAGAGGTCTTTCTCGATGTGGAAGTCGTAGTTTTTGCCTATTGCGAGGTCCATCTTGTAGCGGCCCTTGGCAAACTCGTTGAGCTTGATGTCGGCTTTCTGTCCGTCGGCCTTGATCTGGATATCGGAGCTGAGGGCCTCAAACATCTCGGAGTCGAATACGTTGAGCTGGAGGCTTACCTTGCTGAACAGCTGATAGTCCTGCTTGTTTTCCTGTCCGTTGGGCACTGTCTCCACTATCGAGTGGGAGTATCCGGGATAGTTGTAGTCGATGAAGAGCTGAGGGTTTCCGCTCAGGAAGAAGTCGTATACTCCGGTCATATCGTCGCTCTTGTGCTGTGCCAGTATTATGGAGCTGAAGGCGTCTTTTACCTCGATATTAGCTCCCAGAGGCTTGCCGGTGGTCATGTCGATGGTCTTGCCGGTGTATCTGGATACTGGAGTGTGCTTGAAGTTGTCGGGGATGTCGGCCTTGTTGAGCGCGTCTTTCTTTTTCTGGTCGCGGCCAAGGAAATACATCTGCTTGCCCTCGTAGTCCCATACGGCCGACATTTCGTCGCCCTGGGTGTTTACGGTGTCGATGCTGATTGGAATTACCCATGATTTTTCGCCGGAGCGCTGTGTGTAGTATATGTCGAATCCGCCCTTGCCGCCCTCGCGCATCGACGACATGTAGATTGTCTTGTTGTCGGGGCATACGTATGGCGCGGCCTCGCATCCCAGTGTGATAGGCTCAGGCGCGTCCTTGGCCTTGCTCCACGATCCGTCGGCCTTGCGGTTGGACATGAAGAGTGTTCCGCAGCGGGAGTCCTGCATTCCGTCGTTCAGACGGGTGAAGTAGAGAGTATTGCCGTCGGGGCTGATGGCTGGATACTGCTCGTTGCGGTCGGTGTTGATACTGTCGCCGAGTGCTGTGTGCGATCCCCACTTGCCGTTGCGCTTCTCTATCATGTAGATGTCGGTGCTGTTGGCTCCCTGCGATGCGAAATAGATCTTGGATCCGTCGTTGTTTTGCGATGGATTCATGGGCATCACGTTCTGGCTGATGAGGTCGTTGAGCGGATTGGCGTCGGTGGATGGCACGTACGATCCGTTGCTCTTCTTGAAGATGAGGTACTTGACTACTCCATCCTTGGTGCTGGTTCCCACAATGGCGTATTGGCCGTTGCCGGAGATGTTGATGGATGTAGCCTTGCTTCCCTCTGGAATAGGAAATGCATTGTAGGTGTTTAC
Source organism: Bacteroidales bacterium (assembly GCA_045640025.1). Classification (GTDB taxonomy): domain Bacteria; phylum Bacteroidota; class Bacteroidia; order Bacteroidales; family UBA3824; genus UBA3824. The sequence continues at coordinate 3,466 of JAZUEG010000288.1, read as the reverse complement.
CTGTGCGAGGGCTGTGCCTGCGTAGAGTAATGCTCCCAATGCTGATAGAAATAGTTTGTTTTTCATATTTCAGAGTGTTGGTGAATATTGGGTTATTAAATTATGTGTTTAGTATTCTATGATCTCGAATGCCGACTTGTAGCAGTTGTTGCTGGTGCAGAAGTTTACGAAATCGTCGTAGAACTTGGAGTGCGAAATTGTGGCGCTGTCGCCTAAGATTATTAGTTTTTTCTTGGCGCGGGTCATGGCCACGTTCATTCGCCGGTGGTCGTTCAGGAATCCTATCTCGCCCTTGGCGTTGCAGCGGGTCATGGAGATTACTATTATGTCTTTCTCCCTGCCCTGAAACGAGTCGGCGGTGTCTATCGTGGTTATTGCCTTTACATAGTCGGGCATTCCGCATTTTTTCATGTGGCGCGCTATGGTGTCGGCCTGTGCCTTGTATGGCGATATTATGCCTATGCCGGTTATGGTGTGGGCCCGGCTCTGCTCTTCCACTATCTCCATGTAGCTCTTGAGGTAGTGCACCAGGATTTCGGCTTCCTCGTCGTTGTAGGTGCTCATGGTTCTGGGTTCGGTTTTCTCGCTGAATCCCATTCCGGCCAGGTCGATGAACTCCATTGGATTGTCGCCGGGGAATATGGTGGAGTGGGCACACGACTGGTTTGCCATTAGCTGCGAGCCATAAAACTGCTGGTTGCTGAACTGCATGATCATCTCGTTCATGCGATATTGCTCGTTTAGCATCACCGAATTGCCTCCGCGGGCTATCACCTTCTCGAAGAGCGTGTACTTGAGCCCTCCGCTTATGGCCTCGCGTGTTTTTACGGTGGGTGGCAGCTGACAGTGGTCGCCGGCGAATATCACCCTCGCGCCTTTCAGTATGGGTATCAGGCAGGCCGGCTCAAGTGCCTGCGCGGCCTCGTCGATGAATACGGTGCGGAACATCAGGTCGCTGATTTCCTTGTATGTGCTGCCTACCAGGGTGCAGGTGATTACCTGGGCGTTGGTTACTATGTCGTTGGATATGTAGAACGCCAGGTTGTCGGCCTCCTCGCTCAGGGCCTTGGCCTCGCGGTAGTATTCCTGTTTTTCGCGGCGCTCCTTGTCGGTGAAGTTGCGCTTGTATTTGCCGGCCATGCGGTGGCACTCGTCGGCCTTGCGGCGTAGCTTCTTGATGTCCTTGTAGTTGGGGTGGGCCGCTATCCGGTAGTCGAGTGTGTTGTTGTGCACCACATCGTCGATGCGGGCCGGCTGTCCTATGCGCACCACGTTTATGAATAGGTTGGCCAGGTTCTCGGTGATGAGGTCGGCGGCGGCGTTGCTCGGGGCGCATACGAGTACCCTTTTCTCGGTGCGGAGTGTCATGATGATGGCGCGCACCAGGGTTGTGGTCTTGCCAGTGCCGGGAGGGCCGTGCACCACAGCCACGTCCTGGGCCGCGTTGATGAGGCGCAGCGCCTCGTTCTGGCTCTGGTTTAGCCTTGTGTCATTAATAAAAGGTGTGTCTTCCACAAATTCGGGCGCGGCTCCGCCGTAGAGTGCCATCTTCAGCTTTATCATGTCGGGGTCGGTGGTCTCTATCATGCGTGTTACGGCCTTGTCCATCTCGCGGTATGTGGATGAGTCGAATACCAGCTGAACGCACAGCCCGCGGCCCAGCATCCAGTCTTTCATGCAGTCGGTGTTCAGGGTTACGGTAAGCTGGTCTTTGTCGCTGTTGTTGATTACTCCGGTGGCGTATTCCTCCGGCTCGCCGTCTTTCTGGAATAGCTTGATTGTCTGCCCGGATTTAAAGAGGCCCGAACCCTTGGGCAGGTCGTCGGGGCCGCCTTCCTGCGTGAGTATTATCATGAGGTGCTCTCCGCGGTTGAATAGCTGATTGCTCACCTTCATGGGATACCGGCAGAAACCCAGTTTCCTCTGCTCGCTCAGCGGCTGGGAGTTCACCTTCTCGGCATACTCGTCGATCTCGGCCTTGCGCTCGGCCGCTATGAGCGGCAGGAGCTTCTGCAGCTCGTTATTTATCTGTTGTATTGTTTTCATCGGCGCTTGTTATCTGTTGGTATGTGGGTATCTCGCGGAGAAACTCGTATCTGCTCTCTTCTGCATGGTATCTGGCGCAATAATGATTGATGCCATTTGTTACCATAATAATTGGTGCTTTGAATTTTATGTTGTATCTTGCCACCTGATTGAATGTCTCCTGAGTGATTTTTACATCCTGGGCCTTGCACTCCACCACTGCCAGAGGCTCGCCGTTGCGGGTGTAAATCACTATGTCAGAGCGTTTTTGGGTGTTGAACAGTTTCAGCCCGTTCTCGGTCATCATGAGCGACTGCGGATATCCGAGGTGCTCCACCAGATAGTGCACAAAATGCTGTCTTACCCATTCTTCTGGCGTAAGAACCAAATATTTTTTTCGTATTATGTCGAAAATATATTTATTTTGCGTGTCGGTTTTTATATTTGCCGCATACGGGGGCAGATTCAGTCGTTCCATTTTTGCCGTGATATATTAATCGGTTGCAAACTTAATAAAAAAATAGATAAATTATGCGAACTAAAGAAGAAATTGTTAATAATTGGCTGCCGCGCTATACAGGCCGTGAGCTTGCGGATTTCGACAGATACATTCTGCTCACCAATTTCCAGAATTACCTGGAGCTTTTCTCAGCCCAGTACGGAGCTCCCATCATCGGGCTCGACAAGGCCATGCCGAGTGTATCGGCCAATGGAATCACTCTCATCAACTTCGGCATGGGAAGCCCCAACGCCGCCACCATCATGGACCTCCTGAGCGCCATAAAGCCCGAGGCCGTGCTCTTTCTGGGCAAGTGCGGAGGCCTCAAGCACGTAAACAAGCTGGGCGACATCATAATACCGCTGGCCGCCATAAGGGGCGAGGGCACATCCAACGAGTACATGCCGCCAGAAGTGCCTGCGCTGCCCGCATTCAGCCTGCTGAGGGCCACATCGGGAGCCGTGCGCGACATGGGCCACGACTACTGGACCGGCACAGTATACACCACCAACCGCCGCGTGTGGGAGTGGGACGAGAGCTTCAAGGACTATCTGCGCAAGATACGCACCATGGGTGTCGACATGGAGACCGCAACCCTGTTTACCGTGGGTTTCAAAAACCAGATTCCATGCGGCGCGCTTCTGCTTGTGAGCGATCAGCCCATGGTGGCATCCGGTGTCAAGACCCGCGAGAGCGACTCCTCGGTCACCAAAAACTACGTGAAAGACCACCTCGAGATGGGAGTCAAAGCCCTCAGCGAGATCATGAACAACTGCAAGTGCGTAAAACACCTCCGTTTCGACGAGTACGCCAACGAGTAGTTTTTCATTTTTTTTCAGCTAATACAGTTTTTGTTTTTTTCAGCTAATACAGTTTTTATTATATCAGCTAATACAATATAAATACATGGCCGCTACTTTCGATACCATAATGCAGGACCTT
>JAZUEG010000287.1:0-2459 GCA_045640025.1 Bacteroidales bacterium | reverse complement strand
AGGCTTGCGAAGGTGGTTGGGCGACACAAGCAACTCATTGAACTTCACGTGCTTGAAAGGCTTGTCGATAAACTCGAAAACATTAGCCACATCGTCCACAATGGCCTTTCGCGAGGTGAACATCAGCAAATCGGTGTAGCACTTGGCGTTTCCCTCGTGGAAATTTCCCGTTGACACCACGGCCACATTGCCCTTGTCGCTCTCTATGAAAGTGATTTTTGAATGCACCTTCAGGCCCTCCACGCCAGCGGTCACGCGGATTCCAGCCTCGGTCATCACCTTGGCCCAGTGGATATTGCTCTCCTCGTCGAACCTCGCCATAAGTTCCATTACCACAGTTACTTGCTTGCCGTTTCTTGCGGCTGATATCAGCGAGCCTATCACCTTGCTGTCCTTGGCCAGGCGGTAGAGGGTGGTTTTTATGGAGCGGACGGCGGGAGATATTGCGGCCTCCCTAAGCAACTGAATATAAGTATCAAACGACTGATACGGCACGTGAATCATCTGATCGCCCGCGTAGATTTTCTCCATCATCGATACGTTCTCGAACTGATTCTTGGCTGTGGGCCAGGCAGGATTCTTGAGGTCCTTGCGTCCGAGGTCGGGGAATTTCATATAATCCTTGTGGTTCTGATACCTTCCCGAGGGCTGAATCGTCTCGGCCTGATGACGGCAGTCGAGGCTCTTGAGGAGTTGCTTGAGGGCGTTCTTGGGCATCTGCTCGTCGAAAATAATCCTGATAGGAGTTCCCTTCTTGCGCTTGTTTATCGACTGCGAGATTTTCTCCAATGTGCCCTCGTCCAAGTCCTGAGGAACCACCATCTGAGCGTTTTTCGTGAACTTGAAAGAGTAGGTATCAAAACTGCTGAAGTTCTGACCCACAAACATATACGGAACACCACAGCGCACCACGTCATCGAGATACATAATGTAGTTTGTCACCTTGTCTTTCTCCCTCTTCTCGGGCAAAACCACGAACCTTCCCAGTTTCTTTACGGGTATTTCCACCACGGCGCACTGCGCCTCTTCCATAGCATCAGAGCCGAGAAGAACAAGGAGATAAATACCCTCGTCGGGCAGTGTGGATACGTCCTTCATCTTGTCGAGCCAGATCGGGGAGATGATTCCAGCGAGGTTTTTCAGACAATAATCCTTTACAAACTCGCGGAAGTTCTCCTGCTGTTTTGGAGTAAGGAAATCAGGTTTCTGACCCTCCACGATATCGTAGTTCCTCACCAGGTAGATACCTTCCTTCTTGAGTGAATCGTTAATGGAATGTATTGTGTTTCTGAAATCTACCGACATCTCGGCATTGAGCCCGCCGATAGAATCGAGTAGGTCCTTGTCGGATTTCTGACTGAGGGCCGAGACCCTCACCTTGAAATATTCATCAAGATTGTTGGAATAGATTCCCAGCATATTGATCCTCTCCAGGAGCGGGAGGTCGGCGCGCTTGGCCTCAGCCAAAATCCTCTGATTGAAGTACATCCACGAGAGATCGCGCTCAATGTAATTTGCAGTATTCATTGTTCAGAATTTTGATTTCGATACCGCAAAGAAAAAGTGATTTTGTTACGGAATTATTACGGAGGGATTACAAAAAAATATCATCGTATTCGTTATCATCGTTAACGTTATCAACCCCGACCTCAGCGGTTAATACGGTTTGGTGGAGGTCGGGGCTACGGAACGTGAAGGTCCTCAAGAGGACCTATTAATTACATCAAAAATATCGCCTATCTCAGAGGTCTTTAGACCTCCACGTTCCTTAGCCCCGACCTTCACCACGCATCAATAACGGAAAAGGTCGGGGTAAATAATGAATAATGAAAAATAATTGAATATTCATTTTTTCACCAAAACATCATCCAGCAAATCTTTTTCATCGTAATTGCCATTTTCATCAGAAATCATTGCGAGATATTCATCTTGGAAAGTCAGGTCTTGGTGGCGGGTTTCTTGATTTTTAATATAAAATTTCAGACCCTCAATAGAATCTTGAGAATAAGAGAAGGCACCGTAACCTTCCTGCCAGGCAAAATGTTTTATTCCCAAATGATTTTCGTTGATCCAATTTGTGGAATTACGTTTCAAGGCATTTACAAAATCGGGAATATACAAAGTCGGCTTGCAACCAATTAAAATATGAATATGGTTTTCAATACCACCAATAGCAAACAATTGAGCCTCAAAGTTCTTTACAATTCCCCAAATGTAACTGTATAATTGATTCTTCCATTCATTCTGAATAAGATAATGACGGTATTTGACAGCAAACACCAATTGATAATATAATTTTGAAAATGTATGAGCCATAATTGTTTCGTTTTATAATTCAAAACAAATATAGGCAATATATTGGATTATTGCGCAAAATGTTGGATTTTTTTTATAAAAATCCCCGACCTCAGCGGTTAATGCGGTTTGGTGGAGGTCGGGGCTACGGAGCGTGAAGGTCC
>JAZUEG010000286.1:0-2188 GCA_045640025.1 Bacteroidales bacterium | reverse complement strand
ACTGCACCGTTGAGCTCTGTGATGTCGCCGAAACGACGCATTGGTGTGCGGCCGATTACCTTCTTGCTGCGCTCGGTGAGGCTGCCGTCCTCATTGATGAGGAGCTTGCGGTTCTGGTTGCCAATGAAGAAGCCTGGGGCAATGGCGTTTACACGGATCTTCTCGGTGAACTTGATAGCCATTTCCTGAGCCATCCACTGTGTGAAACCGTCGATGGCGTGCTTGGCTGTGGTGTAGCCCAATACACGTGTAATGGCTGAGTATGAGGCCATTGAAGAGATTGTAATGATAGAGCCGGCACCCTTCTTCACCATGCTCTCTGCAAATACGATGGAAGGGATTACGGTACCGTTCATGTTGATGGCGTTTACCTTCTCGAAGTCTGCCATCTCCATATCGAACACGCTCTTGTCGTCGGGGATTGTGGCGCCAGGAACATTGCCGCCTGCGCAGTTTACGAGGATGTCGACTCCGCCCCACTCTTTCTCCACGATGTCGCGGGTCTCCTTGAGCTTCTCCACGTTGAGAACGTCGGATACCACGCCCATTACCTTGGCAGTGCCAATCTTCTTGAGCTCCTCTACCTTCTCGTTAACATTCTCGGCATGGCGACCAAGTACTACTACGTTTACGCCCTGCTCTACAAGGTGCTTGGCGATGCTTCCGCCCAAAACACCAGCGCCGCCTGTTACAACAGCATTCTTTCCTGATATATCAAATATGTTGGTCATGATTTTTTATTTGGGGGTAGTTAGTAGATAGTAGTTAGTAGTTAGTCCATCCGGACACTTGCGTTATTATTAATGCTCTACGGATGAGCGCTCTAACTACTATCTACTATCTACTAACTACTAAGATTTTACTTAGAACGTATTTCCTTTACAATTGCAATGGCATTAGCTACCTTCTCGGCTATGGTGTCGAGGTCCTTGGTGAGCTGTGAGCCCAGGCCTACGCATGCCACACCGGCCTTGAACCAAGCCTCGAGGCTCTCGCGCTCTGGTGTTACGCCGCCCGATGGCATGATGTTGCTCCATGGACATGGTGCCTTGATGGCCTTCACGAATGATGGGCCGCCTACCTCTGTGCCAGGGAATATCTTAACGATCTCGCAGCCAAGTTCCTCGGCGAGGTTGATCTCCGAGAGTGTGCCGCAGCCGGGAAGCCAGGCAATCTTTCTGCGGTTGCAGACCTTGGCCATATCTGGGTTCAATGATGGAGACACTATGAAGGCCGCACCGAGCTGAATGTAGAGTGCAGCTGTGGCTGGCTCCACTACCGAGCCTACGCCCATCATCATCTCTGGGCACTCTGTGGCGCACCACTTGTTGACCTCGGCGAATACCTCATGGGCAAAGTCGCCACGGTTTGTGAACTCGAACACACGGGCTCCGCCATCGTAGGCTCCCTTTACTACTTTCTTTACTTTCTCTACATCAGCATTGTAGTAGAGAGGCACAATACCTGTGTTGATCATGGTATTGAGCACATCAAGACGCTTGAAACGTGACATAATGTTTTTTTATTTAGTGTTAATTGATTATATTATCGTGTTGCAAAATTAGACAATTTTTTTTCAATTATCTCTCTTCCCTCAGGATATTCTCCACGGCATTGCATATAATATCCACAGCCGATTCCATGCCTATCTTGGCGGAGTTGATTACGAGGTCGTAATGTAGCGGATCCTTCCACTGGCGGCCTGTGTAGTGGTTGTAATGCTTCTCGCGGGCGGCGTTCTTCAGGCGGATTACCTCGCGCGCCTGCGATTCGGGGAGATTGTCCTTGTTGCGGATCAGGGTTACGGCGTAGTCCTCGTCACACCTTATGAATATATTCAGGCAGTAGGGCCGGTCCCTCAATACATAATCGGCGCATCGGCCTATTATCACGCAGCTCTCCCTCGCGGCGTCCATTATTATCCGCGACTGGGTCTCGAATATCGAGCCTGATTTCCCGATATTACGTAGCGAGTATGTCTGCTCGGCATGGCTCACGTCGTCGGGCTCCATGCCGAGCTGGCTGGCCGTGGCCGAGATTATCTCCTTGTCGTAGAATTTTATATTCAGCCTCTCGGCCACCACCTTTCCTATCTCATGGCCGCCCGATCCGTGGGTGCGCGCTATGGTGATTACCAGAGGGAATGAGTTGCCGGCATCAAATGCGGCCGCAGTGTCGGTATCGGTGA
>JAZUEG010000285.1:0-5646 GCA_045640025.1 Bacteroidales bacterium | reverse complement strand
GCGTTGAGTGCCAGGAGGTTGGTCTGGAATGCTATCTCGTCGATTACAGAAATCTTCTGTGCGATGTCGTTCATGGCCTTCTCCGACTTGCCGGCCGATACCGAACAGCCCTCTATGGTGCGTGAGTTGTCCTTGGCAATGCGCTCGGTCTCCTGAGCATTGTCGGAGTTCTGCTGGATGGATGCGCTCATCTCCTCGATGGACGACGAAATCTCCTCTGCCGAAGCCGCCTGCTCGTTGGCCGAATTGCTCATCAGCTGTGATGTGTTGTACAATTCGTAGCCCGCCGAGGCAATGCCATTAGCTGTATTCCTGATATCAGACGCAATAGACGAAAGCGAGTCGGTCATGGTGGCCACTGCGTTCTCCAGGTCGCCTATCTCGTCCTTGGCGTCGGTGTGCTCAATGTCGTTGCGGAGGTCGGCGGTAGAGATCTTCTTCACCACATTTATCATGCGCTTGATGGGCATTACGAGCGAGCTGTCGAGAGTCCTCACTATAATAATGGCGAGCAGGATTGTGATAAGTCCGCCAATGATGATTCCCCATTTTACGATAGCGATCCTGTTCTCGATGAAGCGGCTCTCCTCGTTCACGTGCTGATTGGCCACGGCCTCCAGCTTGGCTATCTCCTCTATGATATGGATTCTTACCCGTGAGCCATTAGCTGCTATCTCGTCGGGAGTCTTGTAATGCTGCATATACACGGCGGCCTTCTCGAGATACTCGTCGCTGCAGCGGATAATCTCCTGCATGTCTTCCTTGTATTTGCCGGTGAGGAGGGCCAGCGCGTCGTAATGGTGCTTGTTCATATCGCCGATGCGCTGCTTGAGTATCTCGGGATCGTTTTTGGCAGACGTCTCCAGACAGAAACGGGCCACGAGCTTCATCTTCTCGAGCATCACCCAGGCATCGTTGGCCTGCTGAGCGGCCTGCCTGTTGGCTCCGCTTGCCGTCAGCTGCTTGGCGTATTTCTTCTGAGCCTCAATGAGATCGAGCGACAGTTTCTCGTAGCGGGTGCGCATTGCGAAGAGCTCCTTGGCGCGGGCAATATTCTCCTCACCGCCCACCAGGTCGCCAAACTCCTTTTCGGTGGATTTGAAAACATTTGTCAGATTGCCAAAAGCCGCCTTGATGTCATCATCAATATCATTTCCGCTCACTATGGATTCCAACTCGGCCACCAAGGCATTCACATCGCCCATCCTGGCACGGGTCTTCTCGAAATCGGAGTTCTTGATGAAAACCTCTATATCACCGTAAATCTCATTGAACGAGACGCTTAGGTCATTGGCCTTGGTAGCTAATAGCGCATATTTATCCACCAAGTCCCGTGATGATCTGGTGATATTCATAGTTGATACCAACGTAAACGAAGCAACTACGAAAAGGGGTATCAGCACTACGAAAAATGCCAATACAATCCTGTTGATAAGTTTGATGTCCTGAAACTGTCTTTTGCTCATAATATTAAGTTAATAATTCAAGTGCAAATAAAGCAAAAAATTTGCCACAAACAAAATAAAAAGAGTATTTTATTTGCCGAGTTTCAGCTTCAGGCTGATATCGGTGGAGCAGTCGTAATGCTTGTATTCGCTGCCTGGAATCACGGAGCGGTATTCGTAGCTGAAGGCGATATCGAGAGAGAGCCTCTTGGATAGTTTGTTGGACAGCGTGGTCTTGGAGTTGATGATATAATCGCCGAAATCGTTGACCGCTGGCTGATAGAAAGTTGTGTGCTTGATGATGATAGACTCACCGATTTTCTGCTTGAACTTTGGGCGCAGCGAAAGGCGGCAAAACTGGGTATTGAGGTCGGTCTCCTCGTCGGTATAGTTTACGTGGTCGTATACGGCGGCCATACTCAGCGAATAGTCGTAATTGTCGTTGCGTTTTTTGTTGAAACGGAACTTTACGCCGCCGAGGGCGCTCACCTTGAAATCATATCCCTTGTAATGATTGCTCTCGCTCTCGATGGCCACAAAGGGCGACCATCTGCGATACTGGAAGAGGTCGAGCTTGTATCCGGCGTCGATACCCTTGTTGGTCTCCACGCGGTCTTCCTTCTGATACACAATCTTGTAATTGAGGTCCATGCTGATGACAGTGTCGTTGCGGCTGAGCTCCTGATTGTGCTTGAGGGAGAAGTTGTTGACATTGCCGGAGTTCTGCGAAACACCGAGCCCAAGTTCCCAGGTCCAGGGATTGGGCTTATTATCGTTCTGGGCCATTGCAGCTGATACAGTAAATATGGCAATGATGATTGCGAAGGCCGAAGGTATTAATTGCACAGGCATCCAGCCTGTTGAATGTTTAGAAGATTGCATTGAATGTTTTTTTTAAAATTTGCGGCAAAGATATATTATTTTTTCGGATATGCGAAATCAAATTGCGTTTTCGGGAGGGCCGTAGGGCCGCACTATTCCTCTGCCAAATATCTCTCCAATCTTCCTCTGAGGTGTGTTTGGATCTCTTCGGGAATAGCTTCACGAGGCCCAAACAGATCGCATGGCGAGGGATGAGAATGATTGAAATCATCATCGGAAACGGGTAGAACTGTATAGGCATCGTCGGTGGCATCGCCCAAATAACCATCCTCCGGAGTGAGAGGCAGACAGGCCACTATGCACAACTGCAATTTGTCATAGCAAAAGTATTCCACAAAGTCTCCGACTTTGAAACGAATTTTGTCCTTGGGGCGTCCTCTGAAACACTCTACCCAATTCTGATTAATAAGCACCTCGTCGATCTTCTCACGCTTGTGGTTGTAGCTTCGCTCTGTAATTGGCAGCTGAGGTCCTAATGGCATATCAATTCCAAGCTCTGTAATCTTGAATCCAATTATGTCGCACTCATCGTCCCACTCATATTCCTGTATGACCTTCTCGGCGTTTTGGACGGTTGAATATAAGCCAAGGTCTTTTTGATCGGCATCACATTCGGGATACCTCGGCAAGACATTGTCGTCATCATCATAATTATATGTAGTAAGCACCCAAAGCCTGAAGACAGTTGCCTTGGGGATGATGTTATCGAATTCTTTGGCGATTATTGGTAATGGCATAGAGTATTTTAGTCTCAAAAACAAATGATTTTCTAAGAGAAAAACAAAACTACTGACGCCTCTGGTGGGACTAGCCTTTTACAGCTTTTCCACGAAGGTACAAACGCCGTAGTACAACCACTAGACCTCGGCTCCACAACACGTCAGAGCGTTTTGTTTGATGCAAAAATAGATAGTATTTGCTGAATTGCCAAATTAATTTGGATGAATTATTGTTTTCATTCATATTTTGTTTGGATATTAAACTGGCAATTATTACATTTGTAATGCCTTATTTAGCGATGATCAGTTATGAGCGGATGGGCTCGGCGTAACTGACGACTAATTGGAACGGCCTCCGCTGTCGTTGTCAGTGTGCTTCGCTGCTGACCTTTTCAGAGCCCTTTTTTATTACATTAACCAAACAATCAAAAACTATGGAATGTCAACACAGATCATCAACAGTAGCACAGGGCAATTATTTTGAGTGCACCTGTCCCAAGGAATGTCCCCGTCACGGCAAATGCTGCGCCTGTGTAGCTCATCACCGCGAGCACGGCAAACTCCCTCACTGTTTGAGAGGACAAGAGGAAGAGAAGAAGGAGGAGAAGTAATCACCAAAAACTCCCCGCCCAATTGAAAACCCTTCAATCGGACGGGGATTTGCATTCAAGGATTCATCAAAAAAATACCTGAAGAAAAAAATTCTTTTCTAACTTTTTTTTTATACTTTTGCAAAAATTACTCTTTATGGCTTCTATAAATATCAATAGTATAAAAGATGGTATGTCAGGCATTACACCTGCGATAGGAAACTATCTTTTCGAAAATTGTCTTGTATGTCTGAATAATGCAGGACACAGCAATGGTGTGGCCTTGGATATCAATGGCCTCAGAAAAGATAGTTTTTCTTTGGAATGGGATGGAGATGTTACCGACCAAATGCTGAGAAGCTATAAAGACGAACTGGAAACTACAGAGCAAGGAGCTGTTTGCATATCGGTACTGATGGCCAAGCAACTTACTGACTATACCGTAATAGAACGTTCGTGGAGAGGTACTGGCATTGACTATTGGTTGGGATATGAAGATGACCCACTCTTGCAACGAGCAGCACGTTTGGAAATCTCAGGAATAAAAGCGGAATCAGCAACCAACACAGTAACAACGAGGTACGAACAGAAGAAAAAACAGGCAAGTCAGTCGGCAAACACTCTACTCCCTGCCTACATTTCAATAGTAGAATTCAGTAATCCCAAAATCCTTTTTAATACAAAATAAAAGATGGACACTATCAGACTCATACATAATGAAGCAATGGACTTGGCTCAGATGGCTCAGATAGCCAACCGCAAAGGTGATAAGGATAAATCTGAAAGTTTGTTTGCAAAGGCTTTTGATAAAGAAAAGCAAGCTGCGATGTTGGCATATCAAAACCATCATCCTCAGCCTGGTATTTCCATATTGCTACAGAGCGCTGCTCATCTTGCGGTCTCCTGCAATATGCCAAGAGAAGCCGAAAAACTCATAGGATTGGCATTGTCAGGAGATGCTCCATCAGAGATAAGACAAGATTTAAAAAGGCTCCTTGCCTCCATAGACATTGCTGAAGACGGTCAATACGAAACCTACACAATACAAATCCCATCAGGCGACAAAGGCATTTTGAACGCTCTTGATGTAATGCTTAATCGTCTGGGATGCTCTATGAAAAAGATTGCTGCATTATAAATGCTATTAAAACAACCTTCTATACAAAAAAAATCCCCGTCCAATTGCCTCTCAATCGGACGGGGATTTTTCGTTTTTAATATTATTGGAGACGCACGGCCGTGCGTCTCTACGGGCGCTCCAATTATCCTCTAACATTCTTCAGCAATGTCTCCACTGCCTCGTCGATGCTGCCGCAGCTGCCGAGGAGTTTGATGAAGGCTGAGCCGATGATGCAGCCACGGGAATGGTCGGCGGCGGCGCGGAAGGTTTCCTTGTTGCTTACACCGAAACCCACAAGGGTTGGGTTCTTGAGGTTGAGGCCCTCGATGCGCTTGAAGTACTGCTGCTTGGCGTCAGAGAACGACGATTGAGCACCTGTGGTGGAGGCCGACGATACCATATATACGAAACCTGTGGTTGTGGCGTCGATCTCACGCACACGCTCATCTGATGTCTCTGGAGTTACCAACTGAGTGAAGGCGAGGCCATTGGCGTCGATGTACTGCTTATATTCGCCGAGGAGAACCTCAGATGGAAGGTCAGGGATGATGAGACCGTCGACGCCTACCTCTGCACAGGCCTTGCAGTATTTCTCGAAGCCGAACTGCATTGCTGTGTTCACGTAGCTCATCATAATGAGAGGAATGTCAGTAACCTTGCGGATGTCCTTGAGCTGCTCGAAAAGCACCTTCTGGCTCATTCCGTTCTGCAAAGCCTTCTGTCCTGATGCCTGGATTACTGGGCCGTCGGCCATTGGGTCAGAGAATGGAACGCCAATCTCTATCATATCCACGCCGTGGTCAGAGAGCGATTTGATAACCTTAACGGTGTCGTCCAAATTTGGATATCCTGCTGTAAAATATACAGAGAGTATGTCTTTTTTTCCTGAC
>JAZUEG010000284.1:0-11176 GCA_045640025.1 Bacteroidales bacterium | reverse complement strand
GGCCTTGTGGCCTCTAAGACTACTCCGATGATGCAATGTAATAGGTCCTGTGGACCTCCACGCTCCGTAGCCCCGGCCATCACCATGTCGGATTGATGGCTATGGCCGGGGAAAATTGAATCGTTATGCCGGGGAAATGATGATGGATTTATCCGCCGTGTAATTTCGGGACGACACACGGGTCGTCCCCTACAAAATTATCCTTATTAATAAAAACAGCGGGCACATGGGCCCGCCGAGACAGATGGTGAGAAACCTCGCATCGGTTGTTTTGGCGGGCCTGTGTGCCCGCCATTTTTTTTATATGTGTGTGGATTATTGTAGGGGAGGGCCCGTGTGCCCGCCCATGGGGTTTGGGATTATGGTGACGATTACCACACATTTGTCCCCGACCTCCGCGTTTCATTCGGTTTGGTAGAGGTCGGGGCTACGGAGCGTGAAGGCCTTGTGGCCTCTAAGACTACTCCGATGATGCAATGTAATAGGTCCTGTGGACCTCCACGCTCCGTAGCCCCGGCCATCACCATGTCGGATTAATGGCTATGGCCGGGGGATGATGGATAAAACGAAAAATAACGGATGATATTTGTGTGGTTAAAAATCTCAACACCCTAACACTCAATCCTCTAACCTCCCAAAACCTCAATTATTCCGCGTCATTATCTCCCCAAAAACAACAGATAATGACGTGAAATAATTGTTATTCCGCGTCATTATCTTCTGAAATTTTATTATATTTGTGGCGTGAAACTTAAATTTTTGAGTGGCTATGGGCATTATTGTAGGACGCGAGAAAGAGCGTGAGATTCTTGACAGATATTACAATTCCGGCAAGGCGGAGTTTGTGGCGGTGTATGGACGTCGCCGCGTGGGAAAGACGTATCTCATCAAACAGCATTTCGCCAAGCAGATCAGTTTTTATGCAACTGGAATCTTCGAGGGTTCCAAGGAGGAACTTTTGTCGCATTTCAACAAGCAACTCAACCTGTATTCGGGAGGAAGTTATCCGCTGGTTGACAATTGGTTTGATGCGTTTGACCAACTCAAAAACCTCATAATCAACTGCCGTAAAAAACGTGTGCTTGTGTTCATCGACGAGTTGCCGTGGTTCGATTCCCATAAATCACGTTTCGTGAAAGCCCTCGAATTGTTTTGGAACAGTTGGGGTGCCGATCAGGAAAATCTGATGCTCGTGGTCTGCGGATCGGCTACTACGTGGATGACCAACAAGATAATCGGCGACAAGGGCGGACTCCACAACCGAATCACCAAGCAGATATATCTTGCGCCGTTCACCATTGCCGAGGCCGCGAAATTCCTTAGGACCAAGAAGATAGAATTTACTGCCAAGCAACTTGCCGAATATTATATGATAATGGGAGGAGTGCCGTTTTATCTCGACCAGATAGCAAGAGGCAAGAGTCCCGAACAGAATATCAACGAGATTTTCTTTGACAGGAACTCCGACCTCAGCAAGGAATATGGCAGGCTCTACAAATCGCTTTTCGGCGAGGCGCCCACGTATCAGAAGGTGGTGGAATTGCTGGCCACAAACAGCAGCGGATACACTCAGAAAGAGATTGCACAGAAACTGAAAATCACAAATGGCGGAAACCTCAGCATTGTGCTTCAGAATCTCTGTGACTGCGATTTCGTGACAAGATATTACGCCTTCGACAAGCAAAAACGCGACGTCTTATACAAGTTAATCGACTTCTATACACTGTTTTATCTGCATTTCATACACGGACAAATGCGGAATTTGGGCAGTTGGAGCAATTCGCAGGATTCGCCCGAAAAACGTACTTGGTATGGCTATGCGTTCGAGTTGCTGTGTTTCTGCCACATAGATTTCATAAAAAGCGCACTCGGAATCTCGGGCACGGTCACCAACGTAAGTTCCTGGCGTTACGATGGCGAATATGGAAAGGCTCAGATAGATTTGGTAATTGACCGCCGCGACGATACGATAAACCTCTGCGAGATAAAATTCTCCAAGAATCAGTATATCATCACCGGCGACTACGAGGAAAAACTTGAAGAGCGGAAGGAACTTTTCAGGCTTGCGACAGGCACTCACAAGGCGCTCTACAATACATTAATCACCATCAACGGTCTTAAGCCCGGAATTCACAACGACTGCATACAGAATCATATTGACTTATCTCTGTATATCAATGGTTTAGTATAATTTTCCCCAATTATTCTGCGTCATTATCTCCCAAAAAACAACAGATAATGACGTGAAATAATTATTATTCCGCGTCATTATCTCCCCTAAATCACGCCCATCCACCTCAAAATCATTGGTGCGAAAACTGCTGTCAGGATGCCGTTGATCGTAAGTCCCAGGCTGGAGTAGGCGCCGTAGTGGGCGCCGATTTCGAGGGCGCGGCTTGTGCCCATTGCGTGGGCGGCCATTCCCATCGAGAAGCCTTGGGATATTGGGTTGTTTACGCGGAAAAGTTTCATCGTCTGGAAACCGAAAATCGCTCCGAAAATTCCCGTGAAAACCACCACCACCGCCGTCAAGGCAGGTATTCCGTCGAAAGTCCTCGTAATCTCCATCGCTATTGGCGTGGTAACCGATTTTGATGCCAGCGACAGCGCTATCTCGTTGCTCGCGCCGAAAAACTTCGCCGTAAGTACCACCGAGATTATGCCCAGATTGCAGCCCACAAACGACGACGCTATCAGCGGAATCAGTTGCTTCTTGATGGCGTTCAGCTGACGGTACAATGGCACGCCGAGGGCCACCACGGCAGGCTGAAGCCAGAAATCTATCATCTTGCCGGCCTTCTGATACGTGTCGTAATCGATATTCAGCAGCATCAGATACGCTATCATCACCGCTATGGTTATCAGTATGGGGTTGAAGAGGATGAACTTGGTTTTCAGCTGCAGCTTCTTGGCGCCGTAGAAAACGCCGAAAGTCAGGAACAGCAGCCAGTAATTATTGCTCAGATACTCCATTCTTGTCGTCCTTTTTGCGTGTTAGGTTTCTTACAATCTGATGAGTCCAGCCCGAGAAGGCCAATACCACCACCGTGCTCACGAGCGTGGCCATCACGATGGGCCAGAACTCCGCCCTGATGATATCGAAATAGAGCATCAGCGACACTCCCGGCGGCACGAAAAAGAGTCCGAGATTGTCCAGGAGGAAGGCGCTTATCTTGCTCACCCAGCGCTCCTTTATCCAGCCCATCTTCATGCTGAATGTCAGGAGCAGCATGCCGATGATGCACGCCGGAAACTTGATTCCAGTAATCCACGCCATTAGCTCCCCAAGTGCCAAAAAACCGAAAATAATGAGAAACTGTAGAATCATTGTAATTTTTTTTGTATTAGCTGCAAAAATACAAATCAGACGTTAATAAAATGTTATTGTGTAGTGTAGTTTGAGGTAATTTTTCTATATTTGCGGTGGATAATATATTAGGAGTATGGCAAATTTTACAGAAAAATATAATACGGCCAAGTCTTTTATATTCAAGGATATATGGACTATGGACCTATCTGGCGAGACATCTTTCAAGCGCCGCATGTACCACAGCATGAAGGTTCTCGTGATTACCCTGAAGGGGTTTGTGGACGATGGCTGCAGCGTGAGGGCCTCGGCGCTTACATATTTCACGCTCCTGTCGGTGGTGCCGGTGCTGGCTCTCGCGTTTGCCATAGCCAAGGGTTTTGGCCTCGATAGCATTGTGGAGGAGCTGATACACAACGGGTTTGCATCCAGTCCCGATACGGCCGATTATCTGATTTCGTTCTCGGCGCACATGCTGGAAAACACCCGCGGCGGAATCATTGCCGGCATTGGTATCGTGATGCTCTTGTATTCGGTTTTCAAGCTGCTGAGCAATATCGAGGAATCGTTTAACCACATGTGGTATGTCGAGAAATCGCGGTCGCTCCTGCGCAAGGTCACCGATTATGTCACCATCATGATTTTTGCGCCCATACTGCTGATGATAGCCAGCAGCGTTACGGTATTCCTGAAAACCCAGGCCAGCGTGTATTTCCACGACGATATAGGCCAGTTTATATTCTGGCTCTTCAAGCTTGTGCCGTATGTGCTTATGGTGCTGGCTTTTACGTTTCTGTATCTCATCATGCCCAATACCAAGGTGGATGTGCGCAGCGCCGTGATATCGGGCGCCATCATCGGTGTTATATTTCAGGTTTGGCAGTGGATTTTCGTTACATTTCAGGTGGGAGCCAGCCAATACGGTGCTGTCTACGGAAGCTTCGCCGCGATGCCTCTCTTCCTCATCTGGCTGCAGACATCGTGGATTATAGTGCTGATAGGCTGTGAGTTGTCGTATTCCATACAGAATGTGCACCTCTACGCCACCGACCGCTCCATCGACAAGATAAGCCCCAGGCTCCAGAAACGCGTGGCGCTGCTCATCATGACTTCCATCATCAAGGATTTTGTGAGCGGAAGGCCAGCTAAAACCACACTTCAGTGGAGCGAGGAGCTGAGAATCTCTCAGCGGATGTTCCTCTTTGTATCGGGCAAGCTTCAGAAAGTGGGGCTTCTGGCCGAGATTAAGAGCGATTCAGCTGATAGCCCGGTTTTCATACCTGCAATGGATGTCAACAGCATTTCCGTGACCACCATCTGGGACCGGCTGGATAATATCGGCGAGGACGACGCGTTCCCAATCTCCATGACCAAGGAGCTTGTGCACGTAGACAGCATCTGCCGTGACATCGAAAACGAGATTCAGGACCGCCTGGGCCGGGCAGTAATCAAGGATTTTTAAACTTTAAACTTTACACTTTAAACTTCAAACTTTACACATTACACTTTACTTATATCCCAAAAATGGAAAAGTTAATAGAACTTATTGATGCAGAGCCGTTTCAGTACGGCATAGATTTCAAGAACAAAGTAAACCTTACCATATACCGTGGCGAGAATCCCACGATAATAGGCAGCAACGGCGCCGGCAAGACCAAGCTCGCCGAGATGATTTCCGGAAAAATCATCGTCCGCTCCGGCGAGATGAACCTATCTTTCCTGCCCAAAGGCGTTCACTATCAGAAAGGTACGGTAGTAAAAGCTGGTTTCGAATCTGCCTACACAATGGCCGACTACTCCAATATGTATTATCAGCAGCGTTTCTCTGCCACAGAGAACGAGTGGGACGCCGTACAGAACACGCGCCGACCTACCATCGAGAATCTTTTAGCTGATGTCGAGGGAGCTGACAAGCAGTTCTGGATAGAGAAACTCCGTCTCAACAAGCTTTTTCCCAAGACCATTCTCATGCTCTCGTCGGGAGAATTGCGCAGGTTCCTTATCGCCACAATCCTTATCCAGAAGCCTGAGATTGTAATCTTCGACAATCCTTTCATAGGCCTTGATACTCAGACCCGCAAGGACCTCAACGACCTTTTCCGCGACATTGCCGATACCCAGCAGATGATATTCCTTGTGCCCGATGCCAAGGACATTCCCGAAATCTCAAAGTCGGTGATACCGTGCAAGAATCTGGAGTATTTCCCCAAGATGAGCCGTGAGGATTTTGCAGCTAATACAGACTTTCAGAAATTCCTCTTCGACCAGCCATACAGCGGCAGCCTCACTCTTCCTGAGCCTCTCCACAAGGAGGAGCGCGAGTTCCGCCATGCCGCCGAACTCCGCAACGTCTCCATCAAGTACCCCACCCGCACACTTTTCGAGAATATCAGCTGGAATATCCGGAAGGGCGATAAGTGGAGCCTCTCAGGCCCCAACGGCAGCGGCAAATCCACCTTGCTCTCCCTCATTACAGCCGACAATCCAAGGAGTTACAATATGGATATCTCCATCTTCGACCGCAAGCGAGGCACCGGCGAGAGCATCTGGGATATCAAGAAACGCATCGGCTACATATCGTCGGAGATGCACCTCTATTTCCGTGAGAATCAGCCCTGCAAAAAGGTTGTTGCGTCAGGCCTCTTTGATACTCAGGGACTTTTCCGACAGTGCACCGATGAGCAGTACGCCAAGGCACAGCAGATAATGGACACATTCGGTATCGGTCACCTGGCCGATCGTCCCTTCCTGAAGACCTCCGACGGCGAGCAGCGACTCGTTCTCCTGGCCCGCACCATGATCAAGAATCCCGACCTCTTGATTCTCGACGAGCCTCTCCACGGTCTCGACGCCCTCAACAAGGACCGCGCCAAGTACCTCATCAACCAGTACGCCGCCCAGCCCGAGCGCACCCTGATCCTCGTAACCCACGACCCCGACAACATTCCGGAATGCGTGGATAAGAGATTTCAGCTGTGAAAAATATTTTTATATATCAACCCAACGTCCAAAAATCTCCACTTTTTGGACGTTTTTTGCGTTTTTAGCAAATATTTTGAAAATCGTTTGGAGAATGATATAAGATTTTCTAAATTTGACCGTCTGAAAATTTTCAGACTAATTTACATATAAAAGGCGTTTACTTGACGCTTTGTTATTGGCGCTGTAGGAACTTCGCAACTTCTAATCTCGTCAACGAGCAAAGCAACAGTGAATGCCTCACAGGGTGTATTGTACACCAGCCATATCCCAGGGCCTTTATGGTCTTGGGTATGGTGTAGGTTTACTATAACACACAACAGCGTGAGGTGTTCGTGTTGCTCGTTCTGACGAGATGGGCAATGCGAAGGCCTCTACAGCGTGGACGAGTCAACAAGTGAGTCCCACGCTTTTTTTATGTATCTTAATGAATGAGTAAAGTATAATTAGAATTTCGCCCCTTGGGGCTGGGGGAGAAGAAAACAGAAAAATGCCAGTGACAACACAACTATTAATGCCTGTTCCTAATGGCACACCTCATTTGACAAGAGGCGATATCTCGACAATGACATTGGACGAGATTAAATCCAAGGAATTGAAATTTCCTGAAAATAACCCATTGACTAATGTTCTTTATATTCAACATCCAGTAAAACCCAATACTTATATCCGTTTTGAAGAACACGAGTTGGAAATAATACATGATAAGATTATGGATTTCGCGCTTTTAGTTCAAATGCTTGGAGCAAAAGAATTAAAGGTTGAAACCGAAAATGCTTCTACTTCAATTACCTCATATGTAAGTAAGTTTACTGCCAAATTGAAGTTAGATTTTTTCTCGAAATCAGTAGATGCTGATTATGCTCGTTCAAGAGACGAAGAGTATATGGAACATCTCTCTCAACAATTTAAAATACATCAAAAATATTGTCCAAAAGTATCTTTTACAGAACCGGATGATATATTATGGTTGAAAAGTGAGCAGAAATGGCAACAATTAATTCTTCAAAGAAAAAGAGGCATAAGTCATTGGGAAGAATCATTTGAAACTAACAAAATGAAAAGATTTAGTAGTTCAAAATATGATTCTATAAAAGCAAATTTTGAAGGTTTGTTAGTTGATGTAAAAGCAGGTGGAGATTGTTTGAGAGAGTCCCAATTTTTCTATAACAGCAATGTCAAAATCAGTGTTAAGGTGTACTTTGCGTCCGACGAAGAGATTAAAACACAGAAATTTACATATACTGGTATTGATGGAGCAATAACGTTGGGTGGAGATATTTTGGAAAAAGGACTACAGACAGCAAAAGATTTTTATTCACCAACTAATACCGCTGTACAAGGTGGTATTGGAATTGCGAATAAAACTTTGGATCTTATTGGAAAATTCATTGATAAAAAGAATGACAAGTCAGTTGATTCTAATAACTCAAAGGTAATATCTGCTGTTTCTTCACAAGACAACGAAAATTATGGTGGTGAAAATGATGTCTTGACTTTGCCAGAGAATCATTCTAATACTGCCAATTTTGTCTCAACTCCAATTCCGCAGAACACTAACACTTTGTTGTCATCCTTCACTTCCGATGAGAAGGAATATCTTGAGGAAGTAAAAGTGTACATTGCAGATGGCAAGATTAGTGCCAACGACCGTGAGTGTTTGGAAGACTTGCGTAAGGATTTGGGCATATCTGTTGAGCGTGCTACAGAACTAGAGGCGTCAATTGTTCTGAATACAGATGAACAGAAATATTTCGATTTTGTTTTCAAACGTCTTGATGACGGTATCATCGACGAGAAAGAACGTGGTTTCCTTGACAGAAGAAAGGAAAGCCTCGGTATCTCAGCCTCCCGTGCAAAGGAGATTGAGGATATGGCTTTTGCAAAGCGAGGCTTGAAATAGTACCAGATTTCATCCGCACCATATTATCCCAGTGTGTAATTTCAGCAACCTCGGCTCCTCCTTGGTTGCTGTTTTTTTTACAAAAAATAATTCACAATTTTGTGAATTGTTCGTTTTTTTTACTTATCTTTGTATCCAAAACAGAACACTAATGATAGTAAATTTCGACAAGGAATATCTTCGGGATTTGTATGCCACGGGAAAGTCTTCGGATAAGAAACATAGGTTTCAGCCGCAGATTATCAAGAAGTATATTTATGTAATAAACCTTATGGTTGCGCAAGACAACGTACTTGGATTACAGAAATATAATTCTTTGAATTACGAGCATTTGCAAGGAGATAAGGATGGTATTTCTTCGGTACGTGTTAATGACCAGTATCGTATAGAATTTACTGAAACTATAGAAGATGGTCAACAGGTTGCTACTGTTTGCAATATCGTTGAATTGTCTAACCATTATAAAAGTTAACGTTATGAATCCAGAGATGACAGCAAATTATATCAAGCCGGCCTTTCCTACGCACCCGGGAGAGGTCCTGAAAAACGAGATTGAATATAGAGGCATTTCCCAAAAGAAACTGGCTCAGGATATGAATGTGTCATATTCCTTGCTTAATGAGGTCTTGAACTGCAAGCGTCCTGTCAATACAGAACTTGCTTTGCTTATAGAGGCCTGTCTCGGTTTGGATGCCGAGCCTCTTTTGCGGTTACAAATGCAGTATAATGTGTTTCAGGCACGCCACAACGAGTCTTTTGTAGAGAAATTGAGGAAAGTAGCCGCTGTAATGGCGTAATAATATATTTGAAAATAAAAAAATGATAAAAATCAGCAACCTCGGTTCCCCCTTGGTTGCTGATTTTTAGTTTTCTATTATCCCAAGAATCGTTTCCTTTGATTCTTCCTGCTAAAAATTTGTGGGCCAGATTTCTGGCGTTTGATTCCAGCTCTGAATCAATAAATTTTCCAATAATGTTTGCGTATTTCCCAAATTTTGTGCATTTTCGCAGTCGCTAATAATTCTGATGACAAACACACGTTTTTTTTTATTAATTATCACATTTATCCTTCTGGCTATGGGCGCCAGCGGACAGACATACAGACAGTTGACCACCAGCGACGGACTATCGAGCAGTCTGGTAAACTATCTGTATCAGGACCGCTATGGCATTATCTGGATAGCAACAGAGGACGGCCTCAATAAATACGACGGCGTAAAGATAACCACCTACCGCCACAATCCCGACAATCCCAACTCGCTGGCCAACAACTATGTAAACTGCATATTGGAAGATGCCGGAGGCAATCTCATGATATGCACATACCGCAATGTGCAGATGTACCGCCACACCACCGACGATTTTACCCCGCTGGCCAAGCTCCCGTCGGGCGCCGTGCTCAATCAGAACATCAGCGAGATGAAAGTCGGCATCGACGGCCGCCTCTACGGCGTGGGCGATATATTCTGCGAGATAGTGGCCTGCCGTCAGGACTCCCTCCGCATCCTGCCCATGGACAAGCCCTACTTCGATTTCAGGAATTTCAGCCAGTATCCTCCCGAGCTCAAGGTGAGGTCCGTAATCCGGCTTTCCGACACCACAATGCTCCTTGGCACCGACGGCGACGGCGTAAAAATCTACAACGAGCGCACCACCACATACACCAACTATCCGCTCAACATACCCGGAATGCCGCAGAAGCTCCAGAAAGTGCACTCCATCATCCGCGACCGCGACAGCAGCCTCTGGTTCGGTATGTACCAGAAAGGCGTGTTCTGCGTATCGCAGCGCCGCGGAATGTTCGAATACATGGGCCACCGCATGGAGCAGGGCAATATCATAGGCGCCCACAGCATAATGACGATATGCCGCGGACGCGACGGCGGAATCTGGATAGGCACCGACGGCGATGGTATATACCACGTATCAGCTGGCCGGTCCTCGCACTACACCGCGCCCATACCGCCCATAGTAAACACCGTATTCGAGGATTCGGAAGGCACACTCTGGCTCGGCTCGTTCGGCTACCCCTGCTTCCGCCGCGCTGGAGGCACATTCCAGGAATTGCCGCAGATGCCCGCCGAGGCCAATGTGTTCTGCATAGCCGAGGATACATCCAGGACCATCTGGCTCGGCACCATAGGCCACGGATTGTATTCATATCAGCTAATGGCGAAAAAACTCACCCACATCGACAACCCCTACCTCAGCCGCTACATCAACTGTATCCGCATTACAGCTGATGGCAGGGTATTGGCCGGCACCTTCAACGGCGTATACGATGTGTATTCCGGCAAGTACCTCTGCCAGAAATACATAGTATACTCCATCTACGACGACAGCCGCGGACGCATCTGGGCCGGCACATCGGAGGGCCTCGTGATGCTTGTATCAGCTGATACACAAAAAATATACACCACCGCCAGCGGACTGCCCTCCAACACCATTTTCTCCATCAACGAGGACAGCGGCGGACGGCTCTGGATATCCACCAACGCCGGACTCTCGTGCCTGAACCTTCAGGACACAATATTCACCAACTACACCGTGAGCGATGGCATACAGGGCCAGGAATTCTCCAAAAACGCCTCGCTCCGCGATCCCGACGGCACTTTGTGGTTTGCCGGCCACGAGGGCATCACATACTTCAACCCCAAGGATATCAGCAGGCTGCAGTACAGCATAGAGCCGCGCATCACGGCGCTGTACCTCAACAATGTGGCCGTAACAGCCAATACCAAGACCGGCGGACGCCCCGTAATGGACACCACCATATACGACTGCCGGCGGTTCAGCATAGCCTACGAGAACAACTCGTTCAGCATCGAATTGGCCGCCTCTCAGCTCGATACGCCAGAGAAAACATCGTTTCTCTATCAGCTGGATGGCAGCGGATGGCAAACCATACCGCAGGGCAGCCATCTGGTATCATTCAGCAACCTCGAATCGGGCCTCCACCACTTCCGCTACATGGTGGAATACAACGG
>JAZUEG010000283.1:0-1655 GCA_045640025.1 Bacteroidales bacterium | reverse complement strand
TGCGGCCAGGCTCTTGCCCTCGGTGTCGGTCACCTTGCCGAGAACGATGCCTATGGCCTCGGGCCTCATTTTCTCGGGCAGGCTTACGGTGCAGATGTCGAGGCTGCCGCGCTGCACCTTGGTGAAGAGGGCGCTTGTTCCGTCGGTAGATATCACATAATTGTAGTCGTCCTGGGCGGTGTTTATCTCCTTGCCGAGGTTTACGGGCTCGCTCCATTCGGTCCAGCTGGAATCGCTTAGCCTTGTGGCCTTGTAGGCATCCAGCATTCCGAGGCCGTAATGTCCGTCGCTCGAGAAATACAGAGTCTTCATATCGGAGGCGAGCCATGGACTGCGCTCAGAGAATGGCGTATTTATGGTGGCTCCTATGTTTACGGGGTCGCTCCAGGATCCGTCGCTCTGGCGTGTGGATACATAGATATCGCTGTTGCCGTGGTAGCTGCCGTGGAAAAGTTTCTCGTGGGGATGATACTGGCCCACATTTCCCGGCCTGTCGGAGATGAAGAGAATCGCGTTGCCGTCGGGCGTAAAGGATGCGTCGGCCTCCCACGACTGCCCCGTATTGAGCCCCGTCATTTTTTTCAGGGGGCTCCATCCGCTGCCCTTGCGCTCCGAGTAATAGATGTTGCTGTTCTGATATATCAGGATCATGTTGCCGTCGGGCGATACAGCCAAAGGTGCCTCGTTGCTGAAAGGCGAGTTGAACTGGGTCATAGGCTTGGCCGGCTGCCATTCGCCGTTACTCTTGTGCGATACAAAAATAACCTCCATTCCGGCATTGTCGTCGCGGCCGTTGCCGCAGAAATACAGAGTCTGTCCGTCGGGAGTCATCACCGGGGCGTATTCCATGAATTCGGTATTGATGGCCGGCGGCAGCGGAGTAGATGTGTATTTGCGGCCCGGCTCGCGCAGCATGGCCGAAGTCTTGGCTATGGCCTGCTCATATCCGGGAAACTTGGCCTGATAGCTGTCCAGAATGTCGGCGGCCTCGGCGTATCGCGCCATCTCTATGTATGGCGATATTATGCGCAGCAGGGTCACGTAAGCCAGCTGAGACGGTGCGGCCTTGTCGATGTAAGCCTTGTAATACGGCTCGTAGTCCTGCGAGTATCTCAGGTTCAGCTTCAGCGAATAAGCCTCCTGAGCCAGCTTGTACTCGTTTTTCTCCTTCTGGGTGAAAAACGGATAATTCGGGAATCTGCTGTTGAAAGCCTCCATCGACGACAGCTCGCCCTCGTCGTAGGCCTCGCGGCAGAGCTTCTCCCAGGTGGCGCGGTAGCGGCTGGTGGCCTCGGCGGCGTGCGGAGTGTTAGGGAAACGCTCGGCAAACTCCTTGTATGCGCGGAACGAGCCCGACTTCTCGGTGGTGGCCCATACTATCTCGCCCTCCAGAGTGCGGGCCTCGGCTATCAGGCTGTCGGCGCCCTCAAAAGTGGCTATATACCAGTCGTATGCCTCCACGGTGTTTTGCCGGCGCGCGGTCTCAAACTCCTGGGCTGCTATCTCGAGCATCTTGGCGTGTATCTCCTGATAGCCGAACCCGTAAACATCCCTCCAGAGCGATTTGGTCTTGGCCGGCATGGTGTGGTAGCGGTCGTTGGCGTTTCGTATCATTCTGAAAGCCTTCACCTTGTTGCAGTTGGCAAGTCGGATCG